>JBGTIA010000384.1:0-11033 GCA_041745835.1 Ilumatobacteraceae bacterium
GCGCTCGCCGCCGACCCGCCCGTGCTGTTGATGGACGAGCCGTTCGGTGCCGTCGACCCCATCGTGAGAACCAGGTTGCAGGACGAGCTGCTCGACCTGCAGAACAAGGTCAGCAAGACCATCGTGCTGGTCACACACGACGTCGACGAGGCGCTGCGGGTCGCCGACCGGATCGCCTTGATGAACGTGGGCGGCGTGATCGAACAGCTGGCCACCCCGGACGAGTTGATGCGCTCGCCCACCAACGACTTCGTCAGGAGCTTCGTCGGCGAGGACCGCGGTCTGCGCCGGCTCGCACTGAACAACGTCTCCGCACTGCGCTTCCACCAGGGTCCGGTCGTCGCCGCCGACGCCACGTTCGACGAGGCGGAGCGGGCCATCGCCATCGAGGGCAGTGACTGGCTCGGCATCACGATCGCCGGGCGCTTCGCCGGGTGGACCAAGGTGCACGACGTGCGTGCAGCGCAGACGCGGGGCGCGACACTCGCCGACGTCGAACGCTTCGACCCGATCGCCCAGATCGAGCCGTCGAGCACGCTTCGAGCGGCGATGGAACTGATCATGTCGTCGAACTCCTCGGTCGCGGTGATCAACGACGCAGGGAGTTTTGCCGGTGTCGTCACCCTCGAGGACATCCGGCGGGCACTGTCGAGCGCCGACATCGAAACGGCGGACGGCACGGCGTGATGCCAGCTTCCCGCGCACCGACCCTGGTCGCCGAGGCGACGAATCCGATCATCCGGTGGGAGTGGGTCGTCGAGGAGTGGGACCAGATCTCGGAAGCGATCATCGAACACGTCATCTTGACGGTGATGGCGATGGCGCTCGGACTGATCGTGTCGTCGATCCTCGCGGCAATCGCGCTGCGCTATCGCTGGACGATGACGCCGATCACCGCAACCACGAGCCTGATCTACACCCTGCCGAGCGTCGCGTTGTTCGCACTGCTCGCGCCCGTGTTCGGCAACCTGTCTCGCTGGACTGCCGTGCTTCCACTCGCTGGGTACACGCTCCTCATCCTGGTGACGAACATCGTCGCCGGCTTCCAAGCGGTCCCGCCGTCGGTGCGCGATTCCGCCGACGGGATGGGGATGAGTCGGACACGGCGCGTGTGGTCCGTCGACCTGCCGCTGGCCGCTCCGTACATCGTCACCGGGATACGCATTGCCACGGTGTCGACCGTGGGCTTGGTGACCGTGGCAGCCATCATCGGGCAGGGCGGTCTGGGTCGGCTGATCTTCAGCGGACTCCGTCGAGCCTTCTGGACGCCGATGACCGTGGGCGCCTCGCTGTCGATCATCCTGGCGCTCGTGATCGATGCGGTCATCCTGGTGATCGGGCTGTGGCTCGCCCCCTGGCAACGACGACGCAAGGCCGCTTCGTCATGATTGCCGTGTCGACCGCGTCAGCGGTGTCAGCAGTGTCGGCCGTGCTCCGCCCCGGCCAGACCGCCGTGCCACGTGACATCGGCTTCTTCGAGTGGTTCTTCGACGCCGACACCTGGACCGGCGATACCGGGATCATCGCCTCGTTGCGCGACACCGTCGTGCTGTGCGCGGCGGTCACGCTCGTCGCCGTCGTGATCGCGGTACCGATCGCGTCGCTCCTCGCACATCTCCGCCGAGCGGAGGTGTCGAGCACCTGGCTCGTCAGCATCAGCCGGGCCGTTCCGACGTTCGCGATCGCAGCGCTGCTGGTGCCGTGGTCGTTGGAGCGCGGCTGGGGTTTCGAGCCGTGGCCGATCTTCATCGCGCTGTTGCTCCTGGCGCTCGTACCGATCTACCTCAACACCTACACCGCCATCCGGCAGCTGCCGGACGGTCCCGTCGACGCCGCTCGAGCGCTCGGGTACGACGAACGATCGATCCTGACGAAGGTCGAGTTCACCCTGGCCTCGTCGCTGATCTTCAGTGGGATCCGAGTCGCTGCGATCCAGGTGGTTGCCACCGAACCGATCCGAGCGTTTCTCGGCGGTGACGGATTGGGGCGCTATGTTCGTGACGGATTCGGGCAGAACAACAACACGCTCGTCATCGGCGGCATCGTTCTCATCGGAGGGCTCGCCGCCCTCACAGGGTTGACATTCGTGGCACTGGAAAGAATCGTGCTGCCAAACGGCGTTCGCCGACTCGCTCGACAACAAGGAGACACACAACCATGATCACTCCCACCACCCGTCGCCGTGTCGTGCGAATACTGGCGCCGCTCGCCGTCCTCGCCCTCGTCACCGCCGCCTGCGGAAGCGACGACGACTCGACGTCCGACGACAGCGATGCAACGTCCACGGAGGCTCCGGCCACCGACACCGCCACCGGCACGACCGGAGAGATGACCGACGGTCCGACGATCCAGGTGCGCGGCCAGGACTTCAGCGAGGCGATCACGATTGCCGAGGTGTACGGCCAGTACCTCGAGGCCAAGGGCTACCCGGTCGAGATCCTCACGCCTGCCGGCTTCCGTACCGAGGCTCTCGACGGCCTCGCGAACGGCGACTTCAACCTGATCATCGACTACATCGGCGGAACCCAGGCAGCACTCGCGCCCGACGCCGAATCGTCCGCGGATGCCGACGAGGTCGTTGCCAGCATCATCGAGCCGATCGAGTCGCTCGGCGCAACGCTGCTCGACTTCTCGCCGGCCGTCGACGGTGACGCCTTCGTAGTGCGCGGCGACTCGGAAGCATCGACCATCTCCGATGTCGCCGGGCTCGACTACGTGCTCGGCGCGTCGGCGCAGTGCCCGGAGCGCCCGCAGTGCCTGATCGGGCTGGAGGATCCGGACATCTACGGCATCACCTTCAGCGACTACGTCACCCTCGAATTCGGTCCGCTCCTCGGCGAGGCGCTCGCCAGCAACGAGGTCGACGCGGTCATCTGGAACACGACCGCCCCGCAGATCACCGAGCAGGGCTTCAAGGTGCTCGACGACGATCAGGGGCTGTTCCCGGCGCAGAACATCGCTCCGATCATCTCGATGGAGGTGCTCGAGGCCTACGGCGACCAGCTGGCCGCCGACATCAACGAGCTCAGCGCGATGATCACCACCGACGATCTGCTCGCCTGGAACACGCAGACCGACATCGAGTTCCGCGAGTCCGACGAGGTCGCCACCGAATGGCTGGAGTCCAAGGGCCTCCTCTGATCCGGAGTCGGACAACACGGGTCAGACCCGTGTTGTCCTGCGTTACAACACGGGTCAGACCCGCGATGTGATGCCCAGGAGGAAGGCTCGTACGTTGTCGCCGATGGCGTCGACGTCGTAGCCGCCCTCTTGCACGATCACCGTCGGCAGGGCGAGCTGGGCGACCAGCTCGCCCTGTGCGCGCAAGCCGTCCGTGGTGATCGCCAGGTCCGAGATCGGATCGTTGTGGAACGTGTCGACGCCCAGCGACACGATCACCAGGTCTGGGCCGAACGCAGCGATTGCGTCGCAGGCCGACCCGAGCGATGCCAGGTACGCGTCGTCGTCGGTACCGGCCGCCTGCGGCAGGTTGAGGTTCGTCCCGACGCCGCGCCCAGCGCCCCGCTCGTCGGCGAAACCGGACACGTACGGATAGGCGCGGGCCGGGTCCCCGTGGAGTGAGACGTACTGGACGTCGTCTCTCCCATAGAAGATCTGCTGCGTGCCGTTGCCGTGGTGGTAGTCGACGTCGAGCACGGTCACCTTCGACCCCGTCGTCGACGCGACGTGGTGCGCAGCCACGGCCGCGTTGTTGAAGAAGCAGTACCCGCCGTACAACGCCGTCGGCGCATGGTGCCCGGGAGGACGACACAGCCCGTAGGCACTCCGTTCACCGTTCATCACCGCCGCGGTGGCGCTCAGCGCGATGTCGACGGCTGAACGCGCGGCATCGAAGGTGCCCTGGGTGATCGGCGTCGTCGTCTCGAAACACCACCGCCCCAGTTCATGGTCGACCAGCGAGCGCGAAGGGAACGGCCCGATGCCGTCGAGGAGGCCGGGCAGCGCGAACACATCCGGCACCACGTCGTGCGTGCCCGGATGTCGGAGCTGATAGTCGGCCCATGCCCGGCTGAGGAAGTCGACAAGTCCCGGATCGTGAACGGCCGAGATCGGCGCGGTCCCCCAGTCGTCGGGCTCGACGAGTTCGAAACGATCGCCGGCGGCGAGCGTGTCGTGGATCGCGTCGGCGCGACCGGGATGCTCGAAGGGAGGCTGGAGTCCCGACGATTCGATCTCGGCGAGCGGGGCGTGGCCGCGATGACGATCGGAGGCGACAACCCGCATCGTTCAGAGCACGCCTGCGCGCTGTAGGGCCTCGGTCCGCAGCCGATCGATGACCACGGCCGCCAGCGCCACCTCGAGCGCAGTCTGCGAACTCGTTCGGTAGACGTCCCAGTCGATCGTGCCCTGGGCCCAGCGCTCGAGGCCCCGCATCCACGACACGAAGATGTGCCAGGCGAGTCGGTCGACGTTGCAGTGTGCGATGAGCAGACCGTCGGCCTGCGCCTTCGCGAGATCGGCCTCGATCGCTGCGACGATGCGCTCGCCGACCGCACCCATCCGCGGCGAATCCGGGACCGAACCCAACGTGGCGATCACCGGCCGCCAGACGTTCCTCCGGGCGTCGATGGTCTCGTCGAGCGCAGCGAACAACACACGGGTGGCGTCGATGGGATCCACGGCCGGCTGCTCGTCGAGCTCGAACTCCAACTGGTCGAGGCCACCGCTGACGAATGCCACGAGCACGCCCTCACGGTCGGTGAACTGGTTGTACAGCGTCGCCACGGCCACGCCGGCGCGGTCGGCGAGCTTGCGCATCGTCAGACCGTCGAGACCGTCGGCGGCGATGATCTCGCCGACCGCGTGCAGGATCTCGGAACGAGTGCGCCGCTGCCTCGATGCCCAACCCTGACTCATGATGTCCGAAGACTACGGGGTCAAGCTGTGCGCCGGCTTGCTGCGACGGTTTGACTCACCTCATCAGGCGTGGTCTGATCGGCTCATGACCCGACTCGGCTACCAGATTCCCAACTTCACCTACCCCGGCGTCGGCCCAGCCGATCTCTTCGACGCCATCGCCTACCAGGCAAAGGAAGCCGACACGTCGGGGTTCGACACCGTCTTGGTGATGGACCATTTCTACCAACTACCCATGCTGGGCGATCCGGATCACTTCATGCTCGAGTGTTACTCGCTGCTGTCTGCACTCGCCCGCGAGACGAAGAAGGTTCGGCTCAGCGCGCTGGTCACCGGCAACACATACCGCAACCCGGCGGTGCTCGCCAAGACCGTCACCACGCTCGACATCGTGTCGGAGGGACGCGCCCAGCTGGGCATCGGCGCCGGATGGTTCGAGCTGGAACACGACGCCTTCGGCATCGAATTCGGAACGTTCACCGACCGCTTCGAGAAGTTGGAGGAAGCGTTGCAGATCGTCATCCCGATGCTGCGCGGCGAGCGACCCTCGCTCGCCGGCGAGCGCTACGCGGTGAAGGATGCGATCAACGAGCCGCCGCCGGTCGGCCGGATTCCGGTGATGATCGGCGGAGGCGGCGAGAAGAAGACGCTGCGCATGGTCGCTCAGTACGCCGACGAGTCGAACCTCATCTGCGCGCCCGCCGATCTCCAACGCAAGCTCGATGCCCTCGGCGAGCATTGCGAGCGCCTCGGGCGGAACCAATCGGAGATCACCGTGTCGTGGCAGAAGACCGCCTGCATCGCCCCCACCACTGAGCAGGCCATGTCCGAACTCGTCGCCTACTTCGAGCGGCGTGGCCTCGACCTGGCGTCGATGGACGAGGACGAGAAGGCAGTCTGGCTGGGGAACTTCATCTGGGGCAACCCCGACTCGGTCGGCGAGCAGTTCGCAGAACAGCTGCAGCTCGGCGTCGATGGGTTCACGATCAACATGCCCGCCAACGGCCACATCGAGGGCCGGGTGGAACTCCTCGGCCAGACCCTCGCCCCGCTGATCAAACGCTGAGCCCGTCGATGGCACGTACACGATGTGCCAGGCACATCGTGTACGTCAGTCGACGAGTTCGAGTTCTTCGTTGAGGTACTCGTCGCGGCACTTGGCGCGCTGGAGCTTGCCGCTGGAGGTCTTCGGCAGGGTGCCGGGCCTGACGAGCATGACGTCGCGTGGAGGCAGGCCGCACACCTCGAGTGTCCGGTGGTGGATCCGCTCGCGGATGTCGTCGAGACCGCCGGAAGTGTCGCTGATACGCACCTCGGCGACGACGACCACGCTTTCCTTGCCCTTGTAGCCCTCCATACCGAACGCGATGACGTTGCCGGCGCGGACACCGTCGAGCGGCCCGACGGCGCGCTCGATGTCCTCCGGGAACACGTTGCGACCGCCGACGATGATCACGTCCTTGATCCGGCCGCACAGCACCAGCTCGCCGTCGAGCAGATAGGCCAGGTCACCCGTGCACAGCCAGCCGTCGCGGAACAGCGCCGCAGTCGCGTCAGGGCGCTTGTAGTACCCGGGCGTGACCGAGGTCCCACGCAGCAGCAGCTCGCCGACGTGGCGCTCGGGGACGTCGAGGTAGGTCTCCGGGTCGACGACCTTCATCTCGAGTCCGGGCACCGGCTTGCCGAGCAGCGGCAGCTCTCGGGCGCTGAGGCCGAGTTCGTCGGGGTCGGTGACCTCGACCGGTTTGGCCACCCGTTGGGTCTCGAGCACGATCCGGTCGACGGTGTCGGTCACGAGACCTCGACGACGCGGCGGGAACGTGCCGGCGATCGCCACCTCGGCCATGCCGAAGGCCGGGAACATGCCGCCTGGTGTGAAGCCGAAACGGCCCGCCTCGGCGACGAACCCTTCGACTGCCTTCGGGTCGACAGGCTCGGCGCCAGACAGCGCCACAGTGAGCCTCGACAGGTCGAGATCCTTCATCCGCTTGAGTGCTCGGGTCGCGAGCACCCAGGCGAAGTTCGGTCCAGCCGTTGCGGTTGCGCTGTAGTCCGAGAGCCACTGCATCCAGTTGCCGGGATGGGCGAGGAAGTCCTGCGGGGCCGCCTGGACGAGGTCGACGCCTTTCGTCATCGGCATGGCCAGGAACCCGACGAGGCCCATGTCGTGGTAGAGCGGCAACCACGACACCAGCAGTTCGTCGTCGCCCAGCTCCACCGCTTCGCACAGCGCATCGATGTTGGCGCTGAGCACGCGGTCGGGAATCATCACGCCCTTGGGCTCGCTGGTCGACCCGCTCGTGTACTGCAGGACCACCAGGCGTTCGGGATCTGCCGGCGGGATCTCCAACGCGTCGCCGGTGGGGACGTTGGGCGATCCTGGCATCACCGCCTTCATCGGCAGGATCGGCGGGTCGCCGGCGGCGGCGACGTAGAAGTCGGCCAGCAGGTCGTCGATGAGCACAAGCTTCGCGTCTCCGTGCCGGATCCGACCTCGCGTGGTCTCGACGAACACGTCGAGCGACCCCATCCGCATCGGGAGGGGGAGCACCATGGAGGCGGCGCCGGCGAGCCAGCATCCTCGGATGATCGTGATCAGTTGTCGGCTGGTCGGGCCGAGGATGGCGACGTGATCGCCGGGCATGATGCCTTGCGCCTGCAGAGCAGCGCCGACCGCCCTGGCCTCGTCGTGGATCTCGCGCCAGGTGACGCTGATCGGTCCGTCCTGGCCGGTCATCGACGCACCGACGAACGTCACGCCCGTGCCCGAGTCGGCAGCAGCTTCGAGTCGTTCGGTGGTCGACAGCGAGGTGATGTCGCTCATTCTGACCACGCTACTGCCTCGCCGGACAACGTTCGGGGTGTCCGTGACCGGGACGTACACGGGTGATCCCGAGCGTCAAGTGAACGTCCGGTGCGAGGGGAATCCCGGTCCCCGAGCGAGCCGGGACCGCTACGACGCCAGCACGGCCAGCCCATCGGACAGTGCGCTCCGTTGACTGATTGATGCGCGATACTTTCGTCGTGTTGTTGAGCGGTATCAACCACGTCGCCGTGCTGACTGGCGACACACCCCCATTGCTCGAGTTCTACGCCGGTGTCTTCGAGGCGACACACGAGGTGTTGCAGGATCGTGACGGCTTCACGCTCACGGTGGTCTGGGTCGGGCCAACGGCCGAACTGAACGTCTTCGAACTCTCCGGGAACATCGAGCACGAACGCCAGGTGCCGATGTTCGGTCGTGGGCGGCTGGACCATCTCGCGCTCGAAGCGGCGTCGCTGGACGCGTTCGAACAGATACGAACTCGACTCCTCGATCGACGAGCAACCGACGGGTTCGTGACCGACTTCGGGCACATTCTCAGCCTGTTCTTCCGAGACCCCGACGGACTGGAAGCCGAGGTGTGCGTTCCGAACCCCGACGCCGTGCCCGGCGTGCACAATCCGCCGGGAACGCCGGCGTTGCGGTACCACCCGAACGGAACACCGCCTCCCGATCGGCTCGCCGAGTCGCCCCTGACGGACTGATCCCGGCATGGTGGTTGCGCGGTCGAACTTTGCCGCCCGCCAACCATCACCCCGACCAGCGGTATCGACGATCGGGTGCCTGTTCTTCGTTGCCACGACCGTCAGTCGATTCGACGAGCGCGAAGCCGTGCCGCTCGTAGAAGCGGTGTGATTCGGCCACCCAGACCTGCGACGGAAGCACCTCCTCAGCGAACCACCGCCGCACGTCGTCGTCCGAATGCGCTGGCGCAGGGATCGCGGGAGCCGCGGCGTGTCGAGCAGCGAGCCACACCGTGGCGATCTGCAGCCCCTCGTCGAGCCTCGCTCGACGTACCAGCGGATCAGTGAGCATCTCGCAGTGTGGACGACGCGGACGACCGTGCGGTGCGCAGTGCGAGGTCGATGCCGAAACGTGCGACGCGTGCCCGCCGCTGGAGCAGGTCGAGCCGCTCGGCGTCGCCGAGGTCGGGCCGGTGGTCGAGGACCAGCGCAGAAAACACCGACCGGATCGCGAGATGTACCGCCCACGCCGTCTCGACCAGTGCTGGGTCGACGTCGGCGCCGGACCGTTCGAGGCCGGCGCAGTACCCATCGAATACGGCTCGGGCAATCGGCTCCACGTCGTCGATCGACGCGGCGCCGGACTCGAAGCGGCCCACGAGCAATTGGCCGAGGTCGCTTCCCAGTTCGCCGACATGGGCATAGCTCCAGTCGAGGGCAACGAGGTCGCCGACTGCGGGCTCACGGAAGTTGTCGGGTGTGGCGTCGCCGTGACACACACCTCTCGGCACGAGCGTGAGCCGTTCGAGCAGGAGTGGTATCACGGCTGCCAGCTCGAGGAGGTCCCGTCGGTGTTCGGTGTCGACGACCGCCGAGACCTCCGGTGCGTCCCAGAACCCGTCGGCCGCCTGGAGCGGCAGGTCATGATGCATGATCTTGCCGAAGAACAACCTGGCGATGTCGCGGGGCCGCAGATCGAATCGCTCCTCGGCGTCGCCACCGCACCACCGGCCGCCGAGCGTTCCCAGCGCCTCCGCCGTGCGCCGATAGCGACCCAGGTCCCACGGAGCCACGTCATCGACATCTTCCATCCAGATGGTGACGCGATCCGGGCCCTCGACATCGATGCTGTGGATCGTGGGCATGCGCAACGGCGGCGGAAGCTGTGCGCCCAATCCGGAGCGGTAGACATCGGGTTCGTTCAGCCAATGCAGATCCTCGAGCACCTGAGAGCGATGTTCCACCGGGATGAACGCGTACATCGGTGATTCCGAAGCGGGGTGAAGCGTCTTGGCGACGACCGACCACGTGCTGCCATCGTCCAGGACGCCACGGACGCGATCGAGGCTCGCTGTCGTGAGATTCTCGACGCGATGCGTCAGCGGCGCTCTCGACCACGACGTCACAGTCCCCTCAGCGACACCGGCCGCACGTCTGGCGATCTGAATACGTTCGTCGGCTCGGACGTCGTGGAATTGCTCCATGCCACATTAGTAAACATGATTGACTTAAACTGTCAACGTGGTTTCTCAACCGAGCACTTCCTCACCCGTTCCGCACGTCGTGGCCGGGGTCGACGCATTGCAGCGCCGAATCGGCGAGGCACTGACCGAACGACTGACCACGATGCGCATCGTGTTGCGTGGATCGCACGGACGGATCCTGAGTCTCATCGGACCAGACGGCACGCGACCATCGGTTCTCGCCGATGGTTGGGTCTCCAGGCAGGCGATCGGTCAGCGAATTCGGGAACTTCAGGAACTCGAACTGGTCACGGTGCAACAGGACCCTCACGATCGACGAGCCATCGTTGTGCGTCGCACCTCCGAGGGCGACCGCGTCCTGACCCAACTGACGGAAGGAATCGCTGACTTCGAGCGTGAACTGCGCAACGAGGTCGGTACCGAACGTTACGACGTGTTCCGTGAGGTTCTGGACGAACTGGTCAGCGACCACCTCCCGCCCGCCCTCACCCGAGGCAAGTACCGGCCTGGGGAAGGCTGAGACCGCTGCCGTTCGTCGCAATCTGATCGAGTGGCTGCACCCGCTGTCTGCTCGACGATCGTCTGTCTCGATGACAGGCGGGATCCGCCATCTCACGGTTGGTCCCGACGACGCACACGGACTCGTGGCCGGACACGAACGGAAACCAACATGAAGGCAACCACCGACATCCAGGCCATCCACGACCCGATTGGCACCGAGCACCTGCTGGATCACGCCCGACAGCTCGCCGCCGCGTGCTGGGCCGGCGTCGGAATCTTCGGGGCGTGGGACGTCGCAGTGGACGCAAGTGGGGAGGGGTCGCCCTATCTACTGTTCTCGGTCACGCTGCTGCTGGCTGCCGTACTCACCTTCGTCGCTGCCGAGTCATGTACTCGGACCACCGATCGTTTGGCGCTGCGTTGGTGCGGACTCGGGATCGGGGTGATCGCGGTGGCAAGCACGCTGGTGGCATGGGCAAGCCCACTGTGGATGACCATGATTGCGACCAGTCTCGCAGTCTTGGCAGTCACTGCACCGCCCGACGTGCGCGCGGGGTTGGCAACGGTGGCGGCCGGACACGTCGCCGGCATCGTCGTCACCGTCGCATCCATCGAGGCGGAGGTCGGCCGTCAGGACAGCCACGGCGACTACCCGGCCGCCGC
>JBGTIA010000385.1:0-2117 GCA_041745835.1 Ilumatobacteraceae bacterium
TCCCGAAGTACACGTTCGCGTACACGACGGGAGATACCGACGGCGTGGTGCGTATAGCGGCGCCCGAACGGGTCGACGAGGCCGACTTCGAGCGGCTCGCCGCGCCGTACCTCCACCGGCCGGCCAGCGATCGCCACATCGGCGCGGACGACGAGGAGTCGGTTGACATCACGGCACCTCAAGGGATCCGAGTCCCGGCTGGGCTGTTCGACTCGATCACCAACGACGAGGACGAGCCCTTCTGAGGTCGTGGTGTCGAACCGTCTGGGTTGCCACCGGGGCGATTGCCATTCCACCTCAACCAGAACGGGGCATGACCTCACGGCCCGGAGCCGATGAGCAAGTCTGAACGGAAGCGCGACTGTCGGAGCGGGTCAGCGATGCACACCCCGCAACGGGGCCGTCACCAACCGTTCAAGGTCCACAGGTGCTCCGAAAACGCTTCTGCTCGTAACCGAAGTCCCTTAGCGGTAGCGGCCACGCGCTGGACGGCGACTCAGGCGACCGTTCGGTACGTCGGGGTGCTGCCGGTCGCACCGCTGTTTGAGAACGATGACCGTGTCGCAGCGCCTCGCGCCCGTTCGGTCGAACGGCTCCGGCGCACCGGACGTGCCAAGTGATGACCGTCAGCAACGCGTCGCCCGAGGCAGCATCGCCGTGACCTGAGGCGGGCTTGAGGCGTGGTCGACGAGTTCGTTTGCCGCGAGCGGATCTGGATCTGAGCGCAGAGCTTTGAGGCCGTTCAGAGGCTGCAGCCGGTGCTCGGCAGCTTGGCAGGGTCGGTCCCGGCGCCGTCTTCGAGGAGTGCGGCGAGGAGGTCCTGCGGGCAGCGACGGATCCCGCCGGTCGTGCGGATCTCGAGGTGGAGGTGTGGTGTGCCCGATCGGCCGGTGTTCCCGCTGGTGATCAGCAGCGCCCCGGCATCGACTCGCGAACCGTGGGTGACGTGGAGGTCGCTGCCGTGACAGTACGTCCATCGGGTGCCGTCTGTGTCGTCGACGACGGTCACGCCGATGCCGCATGCGGCGCAGCCATTGCGTCCGCGCTCGGTGCAACCTTGTTCCCACCAGTTGTGAGGCCACGCCGAGACGTTGGTGACGGTCCCGCCCCTGACCGCATAGATCGGTACCCCGGTCGGGATGATCCAGTCCCATGCCGGATAGGTGTGGTGCGGGTCGTCGATTTGGCCGATCGTCTCGACGAGTAGCGACCGCGGGCCCGGGAGCGCCCATCCGCCCGGAAGTGTCTCGCCGTTCGGTCCGCCGATGCAGGCGGGTGTGTCATCTGAGCTCTCGTTCGCCGACTGCGGTTCAGCCTCGGTTGTCAGTCGTGTCGTTGCCGAGTCTGCCGAGCCAAGTTCCTCGAACTTCGCGAGCCACCGCCGCTGGTATTGGCGGGGAGTGAGTGTGTTGCCCGCATCCGGGGCGGGGACGCGGTCCCAGGTGGTGCTGTCAGGTGCCGGCAGGTGTCCGAGGTACCAGATCACTGGTACGGCTTCGACCGAGCCGTGTTCGTCGAGAATGGCACCGACCATCTCTGCTGCCTTCGCGTCCTGGATGTCGGGCGGGGCACTAGCGGCAGTGGGGTAGCCGGCGTAGTCGTCCCACGTGCCGTCGATGAACTGGTAGGCACCCGATGCTGTCGATCCCTGCGCTTGAGCCCGGTAGTCGCCGCCTGACTCAAGTGCTCGAATGGTGGCGAGAACCTGGTCGAGCGACGCAACGTTCGGCGCGCACGCAACGAGGGGCGGCGGATCTCCGCCTGCGAGCAGCAGCGGGATGGTCGCAACGCTTCCGAGGAGGACGAGCGGGAAAGCAGCGAGGAGAACCTTCACACCTTCTTGCGCCACCCATGAGCGCGGCCAACGACACCCGATCCTGGTCGGCTGCCGGAGCGCGCGCTGCTTGTCGGGGGTGGGTTGGTGGCTGCAGGAAGCGACGTCGACCATCCGACGTCCACGACGCAGCCGGAGGAGCCATGACCGACCCGAACCAGGCAACCAGAAGGACCCGACTCGTGCGCCGAACTGCGAGCGCGGCGTTCGGTTCGGTCGTCGTGAGTGCCCTCGCTGCGACGACAGCGTTCGCTGTTCCGCCGAACCCGTCGCCCGACGGGTC
>JBGTIA010000386.1:0-5759 GCA_041745835.1 Ilumatobacteraceae bacterium
CGAAGCGGGTCTGCTGGCCACCGACGAGCGCGGCCGCATCGAGTCGGCGACCGCCGACCGGCTCGCGTGGAGGCCCGTTCCGTTGGAGCCCGGCGACCTGTTGTTCTTCGACTCGTACACGCCCCACTACAGCGACACCAACACCACGACACGAGCGCGACGTGCCGCGTACCTCACCTACAACGCCGCGTCGCTCGGCGCCCACCGCGACCGCTACTACGCCGACAAGCGCGCCGAGTTCGAACGAACGAGCGGCGACTTCGAGGGCGAGCGCGTCCGGATCAGCATCAGCGACGACTTCCTCGGTCGACCCGTCACCGGTGATCGCCCGTGAGCGCGGCGAATGACCGGTCGGGCGGCCAGGGGCTCGATGAAATCTTTTCGCTGTACGCATCCCCGGCAGCACTGCGCATGTACGACGAAGCGGTCACCGAACTCGAACATGCCCTCCAGGCGGCGACGCTGGCACACGCCGACGGCGCACCGAGCCACCTGATCGCGGCAGCGCTGCTCCACGACGTCGGCCACCTCGTGGGGGACGACAACGTGACACTCGATGATCAACTGACGGAGGACTTCCACCACGAGCGCATCGGCGCCCGCTACCTCACCCGTTGGTTCGGTGCCGACGTGACCGCACCCGTTGCGCTGCACGTCGCAGCGAAGCGGTACCTGTGCGCCGTCGAGGATGACTACCTCGCCGGCCTGTCGCCGTCGTCGACGCGCAGCCTCGAACTCCAAGGCGGCCCGATGAGCGACGAGGAGATCGAGACGTTCGAGCGCCTCCCCCATCACGTCGAGGCCACGCTCGTGCGGCGCTGGGACGACGCTGCCAAGGTCCCCGGACTCACCGTCGCCGCGTTCTCCGAGCAGCGGTCGCTCCTCGCTGGACTCGTCATCGCGAGGTGACGGGCACCAGTCGTGGCGTCTGACGGAAGCGCGCGACCACCGGTCAGCGAGCTGCGGGTTGGAACAGCTCGACGAAGTTGCCGGAGGGGTCCTCGAGCAGGACCTGCCGGCCGCCCGGACCCTCCACGATCGGATTGCGGAACGTCGCTCCGGCGTCGCGCAACCGCGTCACCTCGCTGTCGATGTCGTCGACGACGAAGTGGAGTCGGTTCCAGCCGCCGGATACCGGCGTCGCTCCGTCGTCCATCGGCCGGCCCGCCGAACTGAGCGGACCCGACAGGAGCAACCTGAGATTCCCGCGCTCGACGTCGGCGAACGCTGGCGCGGCAGCGGTCAGCACCTCGAAGCCCAGCAGGCGGGTGTAGAATCCGATCGACGCCTCGACGTCGTCGACCAGGTAGCGGACACTGACGATCTCATCGTCGGACACGGGCAGACCTCCTCGTTGCTGTACTCGTTGGTGTGGTGGTGAACTCGCGGAGCCGGAATCCGATGCGCGTCTCGAGTTCCCTGGCCGTGCGTTCGAACGCCGGGTAGGTGGCGCGGTCACTCGACCCGGCGAGCGACGGGTCCGGCAGGCTCCAGTGGATCCGCTCGGGATCGAACCGGAACGGCGGGCAGACTTCGCGGACCCGGTCGCACAACGTGATCACGGCGTCGAACCGCTGCCCGATGAACTCGTCGAGGTGTTTGGTGCGGTTGGCGCTGATGTCGACGCCCCGATGCTGCATCACCCTCACGGCGTTGCGGTGCAGAACCTTCGGCTGGCTGCCGGCGCTCTCGGCGTCGACCGAACCGTTCGACATCTGCTCGATCAGTGCCTCGGCGATCTGCGAGCGGGCACTGTTGCCGGTGCAGAGGAACAGCACCAACGGTCGGCGCATCGGGCTGGGTGCAGGTGGAGATTCGACCGGTGGCGCCAGACCCGGATGCAGGGCGGCGCCTGCGGACCGATGGGCGTTGCTGCAGGCAAGGAGATCGATCGCGTAGTAGGTGTCGCGCCCGTCCGCCGAACTCTGACGTGCTGTCACCAGCCCCGCCTCTCGCAGCAGTCGGAGATGATACGAGACCAGATTCTGGCGTTCGTCGACGAGCTGCACGAGCTCCTTGACGGCCCGGTCACTGCGCACCAGCTCGCGCAGGATCCGCCACCGGAGGGGGTGCGCCACGAGGGCGAGGAACGTCGGTGGATCGTCCGCTCCCGGTCTCGTCAGTTCGGCCGACGCCATGTTGGAACCGTACTGCTCTCGGTCCAATACATCAAGTGCAATTGATGTATTTCGGATGCAAGAGTGTGGTGATGGGTTGCGTCTCCCTCGTGCGGCTCGACGATGCAGATCCCGTCGTGCTCGAACAACTCGTGCGCACGGGGTGGAAGACCTGGCGCGACGCCCGCTGACCGTCGTGGACCCGGCCGCAACACTGACCCGTCGACTTCGCGACCACACGGCAGGCGCTGCCGGGCTGGTGTTCGTCGGCATCGACGGACGCAGCGGGGCGGGCAAGTCGACACTCGCCGACGCAGTTGCCGCAGAGTGCGCTGCCGACGGCGACGGTCCCGTCACCGTGATTGCTGGCGACGACTTCTACGCGGGTGGTAGCGCCGACACAAGGGACCGGCTCACGAACGCCGAACAGGCAGACCGGGTGATGGACTGGGGGCGTCAGCGAACCGTGCTCGAACACCTTCGCTCGACCGGCGTCGCGCACTGGCACCCGTTCGACTGGAACTCCGACGACTGGGACGCCGACACCGCGCCATTCCAGGCCGAACCGGTCATCGCCTGAGCGACCGGTGTGGTGGTGCTGGAGGGCGCGTACAGCTGCCGTCCCGAACTGCACGACCTGATCGATCTGCGGGCGCTCCTGGACATTCCACACGACGTCCGTCGTCGGCAGCTCCTCGGACGAGAAGGCGACTCGTTCCGAGCGGACTGGGAGGTGCGTTGGTCGGCAGCCGAGGATCACTACTTCTCCGTGGTGATGCCGCCCGACCAGTTCGATCTGCACCTCGGGTCCACGGCTCGCTGAGATCGGTCCCGTCGCGACCGGCCGATCGAGCGCGGGCACAAGGGCCCTGGCCCCGGCAGCGCTCGATCCCTACCGTCTTCCACCATGGACTTCGAGGTCGGAGAAAAGATGTCCACCATCCTCGCGATGGTGAACGAGTTCGTCGATCGGGAACTCGTCCCGATCGAGCAGGAGATGCTTCACGGCGACCGCGAGTCGCTCGACGCGCTCGTCGCCGCCGCGCAGGAGAAAGTCCGACAGATGGGGTTGTGGGCGCCGAACCATCCCGTCGACTTCGGCGGCCAGGGGCTCACGATGGTGGAGCACGGCCTGCTCAGCGAAGCGCTCGGGCGTTCACCGCTCGGCCACACCGTGTTCGGAGCGCAGGCACCCGACGCCGGCAACATCGAGATCCTGCACAAGTACGCAACCCCTGAACAACGCGACCGCTTCCTGCGCCCGCTGGTCGCGGGCGAGATCCGCAGCTGCTTCTCGATGACCGAACCCGAGACCGCCGGGTCGAATCCCGTGCTGCTCGCGACCACCGCCCGCAAGGACGGCGAGGACTACGTGATCAACGGCCAGAAGTGGTTCACCTCGTCGGCCGACGGCGCCGCGTTCGCCATCGTCATGGCGGTCACCGACCCCGATGCGCCGCCGTACCAGCGCGCCAGCATGATCATCGTCCCGACCGACACGCCCGGGTTCAACCTCGTGCGCAACGTGAGCGTGATGGGTCACGTCGGCTCCGGACACGCGAGCCACGCCGCGGTGATCTACCAGTCGTGCCGGGTTCCGCAGGCCAACCTGCTCGGGCCGGAGGGCGGCGGGTTCGTGATCGCCCAGGACCGGCTGGGGCCCGGCCGGATCCATCACTGCATGCGCTGGCTCGGCATCGCTGCACGATCGTTCGACATGATGTGCAAACGAGCGAACGAGCGCGTGATCACGCCCGAGGGCGAAACGCTCGCCGATAGCCAGGTGATTCAACACTGGGCCGCCGAACTCGACGCCGAGATCCGCGGCGCCCGCCTCCAGACGTTGCACGCCGCCTGGATGATCGACACCGTCGGCGCCAAGGCCGCCCGCGACGAGATCTCGGCGATCAAGTTCTCCGTCGCCAACACGATGCTGCACGCCGTGGACACCGCCATCCAGGTGCACGGCGCGCTCGGTGTCACCGACGACACGATCCTGTCGTACTGGTACCGCCACGAACGCGCGGCGCGCATCTACGACGGCGCCGACGAGGTCCACAAGACCTCGCTCGGGCGCCGCATTCTTCGTCGCTACGCCTGAGCGCGACACCCGGTCAGCTCGCTACTGTTCGTCGGTGCGCTACCTCGTGTCGTCCGATCTGCACTACGGACTCGTACAGCTCGACTGGATCGCCGAGCAGGCGCCGGACTTCGACGCTGTCGTGCTCGCCGGCGACCACCTCGACGTCGCCGGTCATGCCGACGTCAACGCACAGATCGCGCTGCTGTCGGCATACCTCGACTCGCTCGCCGACCACACGACGATCATCGCCAACTCCGGGAACCACGACCTGACGAGCCGGCGCGACCACGGCGAGAAGGCGGCCGTGTGGCTCGACGACCTCGACGCCCGGGTGATCACGGACGGGTCATCGGTGCGGACCGGCGACGACCTCGTCTCGGTGTGCGCGTGGTGGGAAGGTCCCGTCACGCGGGCCGAACTCGAAACGCAACTGCAGGAACAGGCGGCGATGCGCCCCGACGGCGGCCGTTGGATCTGGGTGTACCACTCGCCGCCCGATGCATCCCCGACGTCGTGGTCGGGAAGCCGCCACTACGGCGACGACGTGCTGAACCGGTTGATCGGCGAGTATCACCCTGATCTGGTGCTGACCGGCCACGTCCACGAGTCCCCGTTTCGTCCCGACGGTTCCTGGTTCGATCGCATCGGCGACACGCTCGTGTGCAACGCCGGCCGCCAACCGGGACCGGTGCCCGCCCACCTGATCGTCGACACCGACGCCGACGAGGTGATGTGGTGGAGCTCCCAAGGAAGCGAGACGATCTCGCTCGGGGCTCAGTAGGGCGAGTCGGGTTCGCGGTCGGATCCGAGATCGACGTCGCCCTGCTCCTGCGACAGCAGCCCGCTCAAGACGGTCGGGACGAGGCCGAGCGTGCCGGGCCGATCGGCGAACTGTTCCTGGAGGTCGCCGAGGAACGTCGTGACGCGGTGGAGCCGGCCGGCCAACGTGATCGCGAGGTGCTGCCCAAACTCCGGGATGTCACGGAACAACTGTTGCGCATCGTCGACGCTGCGCACGACGCTCGGCTCGACGGCGATCACATCGGCCGACGCCGGTGTCCCGAGCAGCAGGCTCAACTCGCCGACGATCGCTCCGGGTTCGGCGAGACGCGCCAGCGTGGCGCCATCACGGCGAACTTCGAGCACTCCGGTGACGAGCACGAACAACGCGGGGTCGGACTCGCCGAGTCGGATGATGGTCTCGCCGGCGACGACGTGACGCTCGGGCGCAGACTCGGCCAACCGCAGGACGTCGAAGGAAGCCATCCGCCGAGTCTGTCACCGCCACACCGGAGAGGGAAAGGTCATCGCATCGAGTCGATCGCGGCGAGCGTCTCGAGCGCAGCGATGGCCGCTTGTGCGCCCTTGTTGCCGTCGTCGTCGCCGGCTCTGACAATCGCCTGGGCCTGGTCGTCGACGGTGAGGATCGCGTTGGTGATCACCACGTCGGAGTCGAGTGACAGCTGCATCAACCCGGCGGCGCTCGCGTCGGACACCACTTCGAAGTGGTACGTGTCGCCGCGCACGACCGCTCCGAGGGCGACCACGGCGTCGAAGCG
>JBGTIA010000387.1:0-5580 GCA_041745835.1 Ilumatobacteraceae bacterium
CCGTCCACCTCGACACGGCTGACTTCTGACCCGACCTGTGCACTCCCAAACTCCGACGACACACGCACCGCCATGACACCCGACGGGAGCCGGGACGAAGCCTTGATCCCGGACCTCACATGGCGCTCTCGGATCAGTCGGGGTCAGGGTGATCGATCGCCCAGCGCACCGAGTCGACGATCATCTGATAGCCGGTGCATCGGCACAGGTTGCCTTCGAGCCCCTCTCTGATCTCGGCGTCGGTGGGCGCCGTGCGTTCACGCAACAATCCGGTCACCGCCATCACCATGCCGGGCGTGCAATAGCCGCACTGCAAGCCATGACATTGCCGGAAGCCCTCTTGCACCGCAGTGAACCCGTCGTACCCACCGGACAACCCTTCGATCGTGGTGACCTCGTGGCCGTCCGCTTGCACGGCGAGCACGGTGCAACTCTTCACCGACTCGCCGTCGAGCAGCACCGTGCACGCCCCGCAGTTCGACGTGTCGCACCCGACGTGTGTACCGGTAAGTCGCTCGCGTTCTCGGAGGTAGTGCACCAGCAACAGTCGCGGGTCGACCACGTGGCGGGTACGACTGCCGTTGACCGTGATCTCGACGGGCTGGTCGCGGCTCATTCGGCACCTCCTTGCATGAGTGCCCACACTTTCTCGGGCGTGGCCGGCATGTCGACGTGGTCGACACCGAACTCGGACAGCGCATCCACGATGGCGTTGATCACGGCGGCAGGCGCGCCCACCGCCCCCGACTCCCCGATGCCCTTCGCGCCCAGCGGGTTGTTCGGACACGGCGTGTTGATGCGCCCCGCGACGAATCCGGGCAAGTCGGCCGCTGACGGCACGAGGTAGTCGAGCAGACTCGACGTGATCGGCGTGCCGGTCGTGGGTTCGTAGATCATCTCTTCGTACAGCGCCTGAGCGATGCCCTGTGCGACGCCACCGTGCACCTGCCCTTCGGCCAGCAATGGGTTGATCACGGTCCCACAATCGTCGACGATCGCCATGTTGCGGACCGTCACGTGACCCGTCTCGCGATCGATCTCGACCACGCAGCCGTAGACGCCGGACGGATACGAAAAGTTCGGCGACTCCTGGAACAGTCGCTCTTCGAGCGATCCGGCCTGTAGCTCGGGCGGGATCGCCAGGGGCTGGAACGACGCCCAGGCGACGTCGGACCACGACACCTTCTTGCCGGGTGAGCCCTTGACGTTGAACGCGTCGTCGGCCACTTCGAGGTCGTGCTCGCTCGCTTCGAGGAGGTGGGCGGCGACCTTCTTGGCGCGGTCGAGCACCCGTTGCGACGCAACCTTCACGGCCGATCCGCTGGTGGGAACACCGCGCGAACCCATCGTGCCGATGCCTTGCACCACCGTGGCGGTGTCGCCCGTGCGTACTTGTATGCGGTCGTACGAGACGCCGAGTTCGTCGGCGGCGATCTGGGAGAAGACCGTTTCGTGCCCCTGTCCGTGGGGCGACGATCCCGCGAACACGATCACCGACCCGTCGGGTTGCACTCGCACCTGAGCGGATTCCCACGAGGCGAGGTGGCCGAATCCCTCGAGTGCGCCGTTCGGGCCGAAGCCGGCGATCTCGAGCCAACTCGAGAGCCCGATGCCGAGCAGCGGTGCGGTCGGATCGCTACGGCGCTCGACCTGCTCGGCACGCACCGCGTCGTAGTCGATCAACCGCAGACACTCGGCGAGACCCTCCGGGAAGTTGGCCGAGTCGTACACGACCGCTTCGTTGTGCGTCTCGTACGGGAAGGCCGACGGCGGGATGAAGTTGCGGCGTCGCACCTCGGCCGGATCGAGACCGGTGCGCTGCGCGACAAGATCGACGATGCGCTCGATCGAGAACGCCGCTTCGGGGCGACCGGCCCCGCGGTATGCGGCGACCGGCGTGGTGTTGGTCATCACCGTACGGAACGACGTCTCGACCTTCGGGATCTTGTAGGCCCCCGCGGCCATCCAGGTGGTCAGTACCGGGAGCCCCAGCCCGGTCGGGTCGGGATATGCGCCGAGGTTCTGCGAGACGACGAGTCGGAGCGCCTTGATCGTGCCGTCACGCTCGTAGCCCACCTCGATGTCATGTTCTTGATCGCGCCCTGGCGCCATCTGCTGCATCGCTTCGGTCCGTGTCTGGGCGAACTTGACAGGGCGGCCGAGGCGCTTCGAGATCACCGGCGCAACGAACAGCTCGGGATACCAGACGATCTTGGAACCGAAGCCTCCGCCGACGTCGGGTGCGATCACCCGGCACTGCGTCTGTGGGATGTCGAGCCACGTCGACAGGTAGTTGCGCAGATGATGTGGCGCCTGGAAGGTCGCCCAGAGCGTGAGCCCGTCGCGAGTCCAGTCGGCGAGGCAGGCCAGTGGCTCGATCGGCACCGCAGCACAACGCTGATTGACGATGTGAAGCTTGGCGCGCCCGTCGCAACGTTCGAGCTCGCGTTCGAGGTCGTCGAGCATCGGCACCACCGTGACGACGTTCGATCCGTGATGCTCGAACACGAGCGGCGCCCCCTCGGCGGTGGCGGCGGCGATCGTGGTGACGACGGGGAGCGAGTCGTAATCGACCTCGACGGCCTGAACCGCATCGGCCGCGATGTAGCGGTCCTCGGCAACTACGACGGCGACCGGTTCGCCGACGAAACGAACACTGTTGCGAGCCAGCGCGGGACGTTCGAGGTCGGGGAAACCTCCCGGCACGTCGGGGAACTCGGCGAAGTCCGCCGCCGTGTACACGGCGTGGACGCCGTCAATCTTGAGCGCGGCGCGTACGTCGATCGAGACGATCCGGGCGTGTGCCTCGGTCGACATCACGAACGAGGCGAACGCACACCGCGGCGGCGCCAGGTCGTCGACGAACGTGCCGGTGCCCGACAGCAGCCGGGGGTCTTCCTTGCGCAGGACTCTCGCTCCGACCAGACTCACGTGTGACCCTCCTTGTCGTTCCCCGAGTCGTGCCCCTTGGCGCGCCGACTCACGATCGCTCGTTCATGATGGCTTGATGTGGTGCCCCTCGGCATCTTCGGGGTCGTACCACCAGTCGTCGGCGTTCTGTTTCGACTGCTCCGTGCGCGGTTTGCCCCACCCGAGCAACTTGCCCAAGAAGTAGTCGGGACCACTCTCCTCCCGACGCCACCACCGCCGTTGTCCGCCGTGGACACGCTTGCGATACGACGAGAAGCCGACCGCCACGATCAGCGCGACGCCGAAGAACAACGACTCGATCCACGTGGTGCCTACGCCAGCGAGCTGGAGCCCCTTGACCCCCGACTGCAGGACGAACACCGCGAGGATCGTGCCCCACACGTTGAACCGTCGTTGGAACTGGGTCGACCCGAGGAAACAGGCGGCAAAGGCAGGCAGCAGGTACGGCGACCCGGACTGCGCCGTGGTGGAACCGAATTGCGAGGCGAGTATCACCCCGGCGGTCGCCGAGAACACCGCGGATGTCACCAACGAGCCCCACACGTAGCGGTCGGTCTGGACACCCGCCAAGCGAGCCGCGTCGCGGGCCCCACCGGTGGCGAACAGATAGCGACCGAGCGCGGTGTGCTCGAGCACGAACCACAACAGGATGCCGAGGATCAAGCCGTACACGACGGTCTTGGTCAACCCGAACGCGAACTGCGAGGTGAGCGCCTTGAAATCGTCCGGGAATCCGAGCACCGAACGGTTGTTGGAACGCCACACCGCGAGCGCGGTGAGCACCGAACTCATCCCGAGGGTGGCGATAAACGAGTCGATCTTGATGTACACCACCAAGAACCCGTTGACGTTGCCGACCACCAACCCGACCATGAGGGCAGCAAAGATCGCGACGCTCATCGACCAGCCGGCCTCGACCATCCCCCACGACACCATGACGGCACTGGCCGAGATCGTGCCGGCGATCGACAGGTCGAACACGCCAGCCGCCAAGGGAACGAGCAGGCCCAGCGAGACGATCACCAAGATCGCGTTCTGATTGAGGACCGAGCGGTGGGTGAGCCATGTCAACCACGTGTCCGGGACCCACAGCATGAACACGACCCAGATCAACAGGTACAAGTAGACGACGCCGATGTTGCGGGGGCTGAACGACTTCCACTTGATCGGCGACCGGCGCGTGTCGAATCGGCTGTCGATCCTCTTCGTCCGCTCGATCCGCTCGTTGACCACCCGGTGACGTCGCGTCAGCTTGTTCTTCTTGAGCGTCGGTCGGCGTTTCACCTCGCCGGTGCGTTCGTCGATCTCCATCGTCACGACCTCCGCTGCAGGCGCTCGGCGACCGATCGGAGGAGACGGCCGAGTCGGCCGCCCGGCGAAGTGGGTGGCTCGACACATTCGACTGCGTCCGACGGGCTGGGATCGCCGTCGGAGCGGGACGCCGGCGCATCGTCGTCATCACGGATGACGGTGACCCGGATCGGCTCCCGACCGAGCCGCATCGCCTTGCGGTGCGAGGTCGCGCCGATCGTCTCGGCGACGACCCGTTCCTCGGTCAACGTGTTGCCGCGCAGTTCCACCGCCACGTTGCCCGACCGGAACACGAGGACCCGGTCGCAGAGATGGACCAGTTCTTCGGCATCGGACGACGCGACGAGGATCGCAACCCCGCCGTCGGCCGCGAATCGCACCTGCTGATAGATCGACGCCTTGGCACCGACGTCGACCCCCTGGGTGGGCTCGTCGAGCAACAATACCTTCGGGTCGGTGCGCAACCATCGGGCCAGCACGGCCCTTTGTTGGTTACCGCCGCTGAACTTCTCCATGCGACGGTCGAGCAACGGGGGTTGCACGTCGAGCGACTCGGCCCATGCCGCTGCGTCGCGCCGCATGGCACGGCGATGGAGTCTGATGCGTCCTTGTACCGGGCCGAGGCGGGGCAACGGTATGTGTTCGCCGAGACGCTCTTGCATGTCGAGTCCAACAGCCTTGCGATCGGCAGGCACGTGCGCGATCCCGGCGATGATCGAGTCGCGGGGCGTTGCGAACACCTTGCGCTTGTCCACGAGCACCTTGCCGGCGAATCGGGGCGTCGCACCGAAGAGCGCGCTCGTGACCTCCTCGCGCCCCGACCCGACGAGTCCGGCGACGCCGAGGATCTCGCCCTCGTGCACCTTCAGACTGAGACCCCGCAAGATGATGCCGAACACCATCTCGGCTTCCAGCACCGGTCGGCCGACGACGTGGTCGGTGTCGGGGAACAGCTCCCCGACCGGTCGCCCAACGATCAGTTCGACCAGCGACGATTCGTCGAGTTCGTGCGCCATGACGCCCGAGGCCACGACGCGACCGTCGCGGAGCACGGTGATGCGGTCTGCGAGTTCGAGCACCTCGTCGAGCATGTGGCTCACGAACAACACGCCCGCTCCGAGGCCTGCGACACGGCGGATCTCGCGGAACAGCGCGTCGACCTCGCCCCGGTTGAGCGATGCCGTCGGCTCGTCGAGCACCAGGAGTCCGGTTCGGGTCGAGTCCCAATCTTGCAGTGCTCGCACGATCGCGACCGCGGCCCGTTCGGCCGCCGACAACGACGCGACCGGTTCGCGCACGTCCGGGGCCAGACCGAAAGCCAGTAGTAGGTCCTGGGCG
>JBGTIA010000388.1:0-6504 GCA_041745835.1 Ilumatobacteraceae bacterium
GAAGGTCCAGCTGCGGAGCGCTTCCGTTCGATGTGGTCCGGTGAGTTCGAGGTGTCGCTGCGCAAACTGCAAGAGGCCCTCGTCGAAGCGGGCGCCGAGGTGTCCCGTCGCCAAACCGCACTGCTCCAAGCCGGCAGCTGACAAGCGTGTCCGGTACAGGAGTCGCTCAGACCAGGGTGTATCTGCCGTCGCTGGCCGCTGAGCTCCCGGACGGGTGGACGGTGTCGGAGGGCTCGGTGTTCACCTCACCCTCCGGCACCGAAGTTCGCGTGCAATTGTCCCGGGCTGAAGATGGGCGGAATGCGTCGGATCTGGTCGAGGGGACGGCGCGCACGATGCAAGCCGAATTCAAACCGGTCGAGGAGATCTCGGCGTCAACCATCGAGTTGCCTGGCGGCCGTTTCGCGCTGGAACGGCGTTTCCGCTTCGGCTGCGATGGGTCGGACAACGTGGGTCGAATCGTCTGCACGGTCGACGGCAGTCTGGTACTCACCGTGAGTGCGTCCTGGCCCGAGACAGGCGGCGACGGCGACGGTGCGATGACCCTTCTGTTGGAGTCACTCCGTCTGCTGCATCGGCCCGTGGCCACGTTCGGAGAGCTGCGTGACCACGCATCGGAGCATGATCCGAAGAAGCGGGTGAACAGCGAGCCTCCGGACTGGTCGGCGCTTCGAGAGGCGTGGTCGGGGTCGTCCCCAAGAGAGGCCGAGTTGAGGCACGTGTCGAGATGGTCTCCCGAGGAATTGGCCGTCTGCGCCACTGTCCTCGGATCGCCACTGTTTCCCACCGTCGGAATCGAGCTGTTGGGATCGTTGTCGAAGACGGCGCTCGACGCCACGTTGCAGACAGTGACCCGTTCGTTCGTGGCTCGGGGACTACTACGCAGCACTGATGACGGCTCGGCCGCGCTCGTGGGCGACGTCGGCGAGATGATGGACACCGCGGTGAACCCAGGTCTCACGATCCTGATACAACGCGTCGGCGCCAACAGGAACGAGGCCCGCTGGTTCGGCGTCCGACATGGCTCGGCAGTGCAGGTCGAGGTACTGCACGACGGGTCGCGTGAGTGTGCCGCATTGGAGCCTGCGTGCCTCGTCGGCCATGTCCTTGCGTCTGCACGAAAGGTTGCCTGCGGGCGTGACGGAACCGTCGTCGAGACCGGCATCGCTTCGAGGAGGGTCACGCTGGACGACGTGATCGAGGGGTCCAGCCCGATCGATTCTCTGGTGGTCGTGAATACGGCATGGCGCGTGGGCGACCAGATCTGGGGTGGTGTACTCACCTGGGCAGTCGGCGCGGATGGTTTGCTGTGGTCCACCGAACAGGAAGCGGCCGACGGAGAAGCACCGCCGTCGTGGACCCTTCGAACCGCAGAGGCCGGTGCGGTGCGGGCCGAGTTGCTCGAGCACCTCCCGGGTGCATGAATTGAAGCCGTGGTAGAGCGGCGTTTCAGCACCGCCGAGCAGAGTCGTACACATCGAAGCACCGTCGAGTTCAGTGAGACAGGAGACAGCAATGCAGGAACGACCGGATGCCGCAGGAATGCGACATGCTGCCGCCCAGCTCCGCACGAGGTCAGATCGCATCGCAATGGTCTTGAACCGATTGGACACCCAGGTCGGCGCCATGGCATACACCGGCCCGGCGGCTGATCGCTTCCGACGCGACATGGCCGTGAGATCACAGGCGTATCGGGATTCGATCCGAATCATCGGCACGGCCATCGATCTGCTGAATCATGGCGCAGCCGCCGTCGATGCCGATCCGACAGGCTTCTACAGTGCAGGTGGGAGGGTGTGATGTCTGGTGCATGTTTCGGCTCAGACCACCAAGAAGGGACGATGACGCGATGACCAGGATCATCGTCGACCCGATGGAACTCGTGACAGCGTCGACCACACTGCAAGCGTCCTCGATCGAATCCGCCGACATCGGCGCTGACCTGCCGGGCTGTGTGCGCTGCCCGATGCCACCCGCAGTTCGAGCCGATGTCGATCAACTCGTCGCGAACCTCGGCACACTGCTGGACGTCCTCGCCGCCCAACTCCACGCAGAAGCAGTCGAACTCGCGCACCGTGCCGTGATCGCGGCACTCGACCCACTCGGGGCGTTGTCAGGAGCACCGCTGCCCGCCATGACGACGAACTACTCCGGCATCGGACTCGTCGGTGGAGGAGGGTCCGTCATCTACCCCACCGCCGCCCCGGACTACTCCGTCTTCGGCATGACATCCGTCGGAGGAGGAGGGTCCAGCGTCTACCCCACCGCCACCCCGGACTACACCGTCTTCGGCATGACATCCGTCGGTGGCGGAGGGTCCAGCGTCTACCCCACCGCCACCCCGGACTACTCCTTCTTCGGCATGACATCAATCGGTGGAGGGCCAAGTCTGCAGCCCGCATCCGTACCAACTTCGATGCTCAGCGGGATCGTCGGCCCGGCCACGAACCGCACGGAAGACCCGCTCTCCCAGTTGATCCAGGACAGAATCGAAGCTGCTCAGATCACAATCAATCAGGGAGTCAGAAGTAGCGATCCACAGGTCGCGAGAGCTGCGAGCGCCGCTCAGTGGGGACAGGGCGCACCGGTGAACATCATGCTCGCTCCGACACGCAGGAACCTCGAGGACACCTACGGTCCACTGTCGGACAGCCAGGTCACAGCACTCAGTCCTCATACCCCGCTGTACTGACTTCCGCTGTACTGAGTCATGGGGTTTGCTCGGTACAACCGATTCGGAGTGGTCACGTCCCGCAGGCGGCATTCGTTGTGGCATGATGCCTCTCGGTGTCGGTGCGATCGGAGGGGGAACCCGATTCGGGACCGTACGAGGGAACGCCCCCGGTTCGAGGGCTCGACGATGCGACAAGGGGAACGGAGATGGCGCGATCTGGTTGCGAGTTGCGCAACCTGCAGGACGTGATCGTCGGCGCCGATGCTGGTGTCTTCTGGCGGCGGGCAGCGCTGCTGCGGGCCGGTAGGTGATCGCAGTTGACTTCGCAACGCGTCGGCGCAGGTCGTGTGTACCTGCCACTTCTGGCTGTCGAGCTACCGGAGGACTGGAGCGTCACAGAGGCGGCAGTGTTGGCGTCGCCCTCCGGTTTGTCGATCCAGCTCGAGCTGGAGGCCGCAACGAGCGCAACTCGCGCTGACGAGTTGTTGGAGGGCCGCTCAGCCGCGATCCGCGAACTCTTGGCTGTTCCCGGCGAGGTGCCCGCATCCAACACATCGCCCTGGCGCGGTCGGACAACGATGCACTCCCATCGGTTCGAATCCCGACGCGATGGCGTCGCACGGGTCGCACAGGTCTCGTGCGTCGTCGACGGCGAGCTCGCGCTGACTGCATTTGCGTCGTGGTCGACCGAGAACCTGACGGCCCCGTCCGAACTGGAGGCGGCACTCGCTGGAGTCCGCTTCTTGAACCGGCCGGTGATCGAGGTTCGTCCCGATGTCGCCGGGGAAGCGGTGCGCAGGAACTCACGCCGACCGCCCGTCTCGGAGCAGATGTGGACCGACATGCGACAAGCCTGGCTTCAGGTCCGACCGCCTCAACTTGGCCAGTTCGAGACAACAGTGTGGTCGCCTGACGAATTGGCCTCGCTGGCGACCATCCTGGGTGCCCCGACGTTTCCGACGGTCGAGACGGGGTGGTTCGCCTCGCTGCCACAGGCCACGGTGCGCGCTGTCCTCGAAACGGTGATCCGATCGTTGTACGCACGTGACTTGGTCCGAATGCTCGCGAACGGATCGGCTGCCGTCGCCGAGGAATTGACTCCCGTGCTCGAGACCGCAGTTTTTCCTGATCTGTCCGTCACCGTCGAATCGAGCGGAGACAGCGCCAGCATCGACTACTTCGGTATCCGACCGGATCGCGCCGTTCGGGTCAGCGTCAGGCCGAACGGCACCCGGGAGTGCGTTGAGTTCGTGGTCGCCGGACTCGTCGACGCCATCTGCAGTACCGCTGGATTCGAAGAGGATACTGAGGATGCGACGAGCGGGGAGCGCGTGTTGACGATCGCCGACCTGGACGACGCAGGCTGCGACATCAAGCGACTGGTGCGGATCGACACGGCGTGGCGGGAGGGTGGCGGCATCGCCGGCGCCGTGATGTGGTTCACTCGCGACACCGGTGGCGGTTGGTGGTTCGGCGAGCAGCACGACCGAGCAACCCCCGACGCGATGTCGTGGACACTCACCCGGACCGATCCCGACGCCGCACGCGAGTTGGTCATCGGCGGTCTGCCCGGAAGTTGACCTCATGGCGGAGTTGTCGTGCTGGTTTCAGGACGTGTGAAGTGGCGTTGTAGAAGCATGAACAACGCTGATGATGTCCCCGAAACGGTCGGAGACACAACCGAACAAAGGAGAAGGTCATGGCACGCATCGGTGGAGAGATCGAACAGCTCACCCAATTGAAGACCACATTCGACCGCGAGTCCCGCACCGTGGAGGAACTCAGCCGCGCCATCCGCGGCCAGTTGCAGACCACCGTGTGGGAGGGCCCCGCCGCTGAACGGTTCCGTTCGATGTGGTCCGGCGAGTTCGAAGTGTCCCTGCGCAAGCTGCAGGAAGCGCTCGTCGACGCCGGCGCCGAGGTCTTACGACGCCAGACCGCCCTCTTGCAAGCCGGCAGCTGACGTACGTTTGCAGCACACGCCAACAGGAGCCACAACATGCAGGCACGACCCGACGCCATGGGTATGCGACACGCCGCATCACAGCTACGTGCCAGAGCCGACCGCGTGTCCGCTGTACACAACCGCCTCAACGGCCAGGTCGCAGCGATGACCTTCACCGGGCCCGCTGCTCAACGGTTCCGCAACGTGATGACCGCAGAACTCGAACGAATGCGAGAGACTGCGCGGGTTCTCGCCGACGCTGCGACGACACTCAACCAGGCCGCCATCAACGTCGAGAACGACCCACTCGGCTTCTACCAGAACGGACCTACCTGATGCGCGTCACCGTCGACCCCCTCGAGCTGATGACCATGGCCGTGGCGCTCGGCACCTCGGCCGTCGAGGTGGCCGACGTCGGCACCTCGCTGCACTCCTGCGTCGACTGCTCCATGCCACCCGACATCCGCCACAAGGTCGATCAGATCGTCGCCACCATTGACACCGTCCTCGATACCTCGGCTTCCGTGCTCCGCGCCGAAGCCGCCGACCTCGCACAACGTTCCCTCATCGCCACCAACGACTCCCTCGCCGCAGCCTCGCTCGCCACCGCCCCAACCCCCGTGAGCACCGTCGGTGGCAGCCACTTCGGCGCCGTCACCATCACCAACATCGACGGATCACCAGCCGCTCCGATGCCTTCGGTTGCCACCGTCGGCGGCAGCGCTGTCGGATCCCCCGTCATGGTCCCCTCGACGGTGTTGACCGACGTGTCGACGGTTGGCGGGAGCTGGACGCCAGGGCTCGCGATCACCCTCGTCAATCCCGACGGGACACCATCGACGATGTCCACCGCAGATCTGGACGCGATGCTCAGGAGGTCGAGCGCTCAACCAGGGCCACGCACACCCACAGGAAGTGGGCTGGCCAATCAGATTGCCGTCAACGATGCGATCAATCGGTTCAATCACGCCACGATGAGCGACATCGCCTACGCCGAGTACGCCACCCAGATGACCCAGATGGGCCGAACCCCGCTCGAACGACATCAAAAGCCGTAGTGAGAACGAGGCCGGCAGTGCCCCGGTGGAGCTACCGTCGCCCACTGGCAATCTCGTGCCGACCGACCAGCGCTGTGCGCCGCCCATGCCGTACTGCTTCAACAGGAGCGCGCGGTCCGGCGTGATGGCGGGGAACCCCGTGCCCACCCGGCGCGAACGCGTTCAGTTCGTAGTCGAACACACCGGTCCAGAGTCGACGCTCGGTGTCGAGGTCGTCGAACATCTCGGCGGTGCCCCAGACTCGACGCCGTCGCCGTTCGCGCCGGCCCTTCCAGGAGACGGCCGGTTCAAATCCAGCGCCACACCCACTGCGTGGAGTAAGCGGCTCGGGTCATTCCGGCTGTAGGGACCGTGCGTCCTGCACCCGGGAAGGTGGGTGACGGCGTCCGACCCGATGGACACGTCCGTCTTCCCTTCGTCTGGAAATCCGTTGTCGGCCGCTGTGGCATGATCTCGTTTCGGGCTCGGTTGTTCGGTCGTCTTGAAGGTGTGCTTCAGGACGGTCGGTGATGCTCATTACGCCCCGGACCACCGGGGCGATCATCCGAAAAAAGGGGAATGCCATGGCACGTATCGGTGGAGAAATCGAGCAGTTGGCTCAGCTGAAGTCGACGTTCGACCGAGAGTCCAGGACCGTCGAGGAGTTGACTCGCTCGATCCGCAGTCAACTGCAGACCACGGTGTGGGAAGGTCCAGCTGCGGAGCGCTTCCGTTCGATGTGGTCCGGTGAGTTCGAGGTGTCGCTGCGCAAACTGCAAGAGGCCCTCGTCGAAGCGGGCGCCGAGGTGTCCCGTCGCCAAACCGCACTGCTCCAAGCCGGCAGCTGA
>JBGTIA010000389.1:0-5072 GCA_041745835.1 Ilumatobacteraceae bacterium
CGCACTGCCGGTCACCCGGCTGCGCCGAGCCAACACCTGGGTGATGCTCGACCCGGCTGCCGCCGCCGAACTGCCCGAGCCGTCGCCGCGATAGGTTCGGCAGCGATGGACACCGCCGAACTTCTCTCGGCCTTGGCCGAGCTGCCCCGTCCCGCCCACCTTCGCCGGCTGTTCGCCGACGATCCCGGTCGCGCCGAGCGCTACGTCACCGAGGTCGGCGACCTGCGAATCGACTGGTCGAAGAACCTCGTCGACGACGCAGTGCTCGCCGGTCTGCTCGAGTTGGCCGAACGGTCCGGAGTTGAAACTCGACGCGACGCCATGTTCGCGGGCGAGCACGTCAACGTCACGGAGGATCGTGCGGTGATGCACGTTGCGCTGCGGGCTCCGAAGGACTCGGTGATGATCGTCGATGGTGACGACGTCGTGCCCGGTGTGCACGAGGTGCTCGGCCAGATGCGGATGTTCGCCGACCGCGTGCGTTCCGACGATCGGATCACCCACGTCGTCAACATCGGGATCGGAGGTTCGGACCTCGGCCCGGCGATGGCGTACAAGGCGCTCGACGCGTTCCGACACGAGCGGATCCGTTGTTCGTTCGTGTCCAACGTCGACGGTGCCGACATCGCGGCGGTGCTGGCCGGCTCCGATCCGGAGTCGACGCTGTTCGTGGTGGCGTCCAAGACGTTCGGCACGATCGAGACGCTCACCAACGCTCGCACGGCCCGCGCCTGGCTGGTCGACGCACTCGGCGAGTCGTCCGTCGCCGACCACTTCGTTGCGGTGTCGACCAATGCCGAGAAGGTCGCAGCGTTCGGTATCGACACCGCCAACATGTTCGGGTTCTGGGACTGGGTCGGCGGGCGCTATTCGGTCGACTCGGCGATCGGACTGTCGTTGATGATCGCCATCGGCCCCGATCGCTTCGGCGAGTTCCTGCACGGCTTCCACCTCGTCGACGAGCACTTCCGGACGACCCCACTCGCCGACAACGCGCCGGTCGTGATGGCGCTCCTGGGTGTCTGGTACGCCAACGCGCTCGGCTTCGACACCAAGGCGGTGTTGCCCTACGCCGAGGAGTTGGGGCGATTTCCTGCGTACCTCCAGCAACTCGACATGGAGTCGAACGGCAAGTCGGTGCGACTCGACGGCGCCGATGTGGTCGGCGACACCGGGCCGATCGTGTGGGGCGAGCCCGGCACGAACGGTCAGCACGCCTTTTACCAACTCCTGCACCAGGGCACGCGGATCGTGCCGGTCGACTTCATCGGCTTCGCCACACCGCACCATCCGTACCGCGAACACCACGACCTGCTGATGGCCAACCTGTTCGCCCAGTCCGAAGCGCTCGCGTTCGGCCGTGACGCGCCCGCCGACGAGCCGTATCGCCAGTTCGACGGCAACCGGCCGAACACGGTCATCCTCGCCGAGCAGCTGACGCCGTCGGTGCTGGGACAGTTGATCGCGCTGTACGAACACATCGTCCACGTCCAGGGCACCATCTGGGGCGTGAACAGCTACGACCAGTGGGGCGTCGAGCTCGGCAAGGAACTGGCGAACCAGATCACCCCCGAGCTCACCGGCGAGCCCGCCCCCGAGGCCCACGACGCGTCCACCAACGCCCTCATCGCCTGGTACCGATCCCGCCGCTGACCCCGCCGCTCAGGCACCCCACGTGCCACTCACCTGAAATTTGCGCAGATCTGCCCGCTCCGCGCTCGATCTCGTACAGATTTCGGGCTCGGGGGTTACTCACGCGTTCATACCGGGTGGGGTACGCTTTCGGGATGAGATTTCCGGAGGAAGTGAACGACGACGTGCTGAAGCGGCTGCGTCGGCTCGAGGGTCAGATCCGCGGCGTGCAGCGGATGATCGAGGAAGGGCAGGACTGCGTCGACGTCGTCACCCAACTCTCCGCGTGCAAGGCAGCGCTCGACCGCGTCGGCTACCGCCTCGTCGTCGCTGGGATGCGGCACTGCGTCGTGACGCCGGCGGATACCGATGAGCAACCCGAGCTCGACGCCGCCGAGCTCGAGCGCCTCTTCATGAAGCTGAGCTGACTGCGCCAAACCCCGAGCGATGAGCGAACCGCCCGGATGGCGTTCTTTGGCTCATCGCTCGGGGTGGTGCGGGCGGGGGTGATGAGCGAACCGCCCGGATGGCGTTCCTTGGCTCATCGCTCGGGGGTGTGGACGGGGTATGGGGACGGTCGGTCGGGGGCTCGGTTGCAGCGCTCGGGGCGCGATGGGCAAGACTCGTGCCATGCGCGACTACACCAACATCTACATCGACGGTGCCTGGATTCCCTCCGACGGAACCGGCACGATCGAGGTCATCAACGCCGGGACCGAGCAGGTCATGGGCTCGATCCCCGAGGGCACCGCGAGCGACGTCGACAAAGCCGTGGCTGCTGCGCGGCGGGCGTTCGACGGTTGGGCGGCGACACCGGTCGAGGAGCGCCAGAAGTACATGGTCCGCCTCAACGAAGCGCTGCAGGCGCGCTCGCCCGAGATCGCCGAAGTGATCGCCGGCGAGGTCGGCATGCCGATCACCTGGTCGACGATGATCCAGGCCGGCCTGCCCGCCGGCAACATGCAGACGTACGCCACACTGCTCGACACGTTCGAGTTCGAGGAGACGATCGGCAACAGCCTCGTCGTCAAGGAGCCGGTCGGCGTCGTCGGGGCGATCACCCCGTGGAACTACCCGCTGCACCAGATCATCTGCAAGCTCGGTGGTGCGCTCGCCGCAGGGTGCACGTTCGTGCTCAAGCCGTCCGAGGTCGCACCGCTCAACGCGTTCATCCTCGCCGAGATCGTCCACGAGATCGGCCTGCCCGCCGGCGTGTTCAACCTGGTGACGGGAACCGGCCCGGTCGTCGGTGCCGCCATCTCCGAGCATCCCGACGTCGACATGGTCAGCTTCACCGGCTCGACCCGGGCGGGAAAGCAGGTCGCTGCGGCGGCCGCCGCCACGGTCAAGCGGGTCGCCCTCGAACTCGGTGGGAAGTCGGCGAACATCATCCTCGACGACGCGAACCTCGAGGAAGTCATCCCGAAGGGCCTTTTCGCCTGCTACCTCAACTCGGGCCAGACCTGCACCGCCCACACGCGCATGCTCGTGCCGAACAGCCGTTACGACGAGGCCGTCGCCATCGCAGCAGCCGCCGCCGAGAACATGCCGGTCGACGACCCGTCCAAGGAGGGGATGCACCTCGGCCCACTGATCTCACAGGCCCAGTGGGACCGTGTGCAGGGTTACATCCAGAAGGGCATCGACGAAGGAGCCGTCGTCGCCGCCGGCGGTCTCGGCAAGCCCGAGGGCCACGAGACCGGCTACTTCGTCAAGCCGACCGTGCTCGCCAACGTCACCAACGACATGACCGTCGCCCAGGAAGAGATCTTCGGCCCGGTGCTGTCGATCATCGGCTACGAGGACGAGGACGACGCCGTGCGCATCGCGAACGACAGCCTGTACGGCCTGTCGGGCGGCGTGTGGTCGGCCGACAAGGATCGTGCGATCGCTGTCGCCAGGCGGATGCGTACCGGGGCCGTCGACGTCAACGGCGGGTCGTTCAACATCGCAGCACCGTTCGGTGGGTACAAGCAGTCGGGCTACGGCCGTGAGAACGGTCCGTACGGCATCGACGAGTTCCTGCAGACCAAGTCGCTGCAACTCTGATCGGAGCGTTGCCCGTGGTGGTCGTTGCCCGTGGTGTCGGACACCACGGGTAACGTCGTCGACTGATGGTCGACCGGATCGAGCGCCTCACGAACCTCCTCGCGTTGCTGCTCGAGACGGCCGAACCGCTGAGCTTGGTGCAGATCGCCGCCGAGCTCGACGGTCAGTACCCAGACTCCGACAAGGCTCGGCGAGCTGCGTTCGAGCGTGACAAGGCGGCGCTTCGTGACCTCGGCGCGCCGATCGAGACCGAGATCGTCGGTGGCGGCCCCTACGCCGGTCAGACCCGGTATCGCATCGATCGTCGTGCGTACGAACTGGCCGACCTGGACCTCGCACCCGACGAGATGCGCGCCCTCCAGGTGGCGGTCGCAGCGGTGCGCACCGACTCCGGCCGTGATGCGCTCTGGAAGCTCGGCGGCACGCTCGGCGACGAGCGCCCGGCTGTGTCGGTGGTGATCCCCGAACGCCCGGAACTGCCGGCGATTCGTTCGGCAGTGGCTTCACGGGCACCGATCGAGTTCTGGTATCGGGGCGAGCCGCGTGTGCTCGACCCGTGGGGTCTGTTGCTGCGCGGTGGGTTCTGGTACGTGACGGGCCACGACCACGCACGAGGCGAGCGGAGGACATTTCGCGTCGACCGCTTCGATCGGCTCGCCGACACCGACACGGGCGTCGTCCTCGGTGCGTCCGGCTCGTTCGAGCGCCCGGTGTCGTTCGATCCCCGCACGGCGTTTCCGGCGGATCCGAAGCAGATCGGCTACGGAGCCGACGAGAGCGTCGACGCGATCGTCCGGATCGACGCGCTGCGTGCGGGTGCAGTGGAACGCGAACTCGGCGCCGACCGCGTCGTCGGCCGTGAATCCGACGGAAGCATCCGGGTGTCGGTACCGGCCGGCAACCGTGCGGCATTCCGGTCGTGGGTGCTCGGACTGCTCGAACATGCGGTGGTCGAATCGCCCCCGGATCTCCGGGAGCACATCATCGACTGGCTCGGTGCTGTCGTCGGCGGCACGGCCTGGACCAACGCCGGCACGGAGCACCGATGAGCGGCCCGCGCAACGCCGAGGATCGTCTGCGGCGACTCCTCGTGATGCTCCCGTGGCTGATGGAGGTGGGCGAGGTGCCGCTCGCCGACGTTGCCCGGCGGTTCGACATGACCGAATCGGAGGTGCAGACCGACCTCGAACTCGTGGCGATGTGCGGGCTGCCACCCTTCGTCGACGAGATGGTCGATGTCTTCGTCGACGACGGGATCGTGTACGTCGGGATCCCTCGGTTGTTCACCCGGCCACTGCGCCTCACCGCGCCCGAGGCGTTCTCGCTGCTCACCTCGGCGCGAGCGGCGATGGAGCTCCCGGGCGCCGACCCTGCGGGTGCGTTGGGCCGGG
>JBGTIA010000390.1:0-3826 GCA_041745835.1 Ilumatobacteraceae bacterium
GAGGCGGTCGGCGGCGGCCAGTACCCCGGCGGACGCATGGCGTTCCCACCGCGGGCGCAGTGTGTCGGCGACGGTCGCCCACAGCTCATCCTCCACGGCGGTGTACTCGATCGGCGCGGCAGGGACATCGACACCCGCAGCGAGCGCTGCGATCTCATCGCGCCGCTCCCAGTAGGTGGCCGGTGGATCGGCGACAGCGTGTGCGTTCCCCATCGATCCATGGTGTCATCGATCCGACGAACGGGGGGCTTCACGCAAAGATTGCAGACGTTCGATCGTCGGCTGGACAGAGAGTGATACATTCGTCCTGGTGATGGAACTGGATGACGTGGATCGCCGGATGATCGATGCCCTGCGCGCGGACGGTCGCATGACGGCGCCGATGCTCGCCGAGCGGCTCGGGATCGGACGGGCGACGGCCTACTCGCGCTTCGATCGCCTCGTCGATCGCGGCGTCATCGACGGGTTCTCCGCTCGCGTCGACACGACTGCGGTCGGGCTCACGGTGTCGGCGCTCGTGCTCGTCGACGTTCGCCAGCGCCGGTGGCGCGATCTGCGAGCGGAGCTGAGCGCGCTGCCGGGAGTGGAGTGGCTCGGCGTGGCGACCGGGCGGTTCGACTTCGTCTTGCTCGTGCGCGCCGACTCGCTCGAGCACCTGCGCGACGTCGCTCTGCGAGAACTCCAACAGATCGAGGGTGTGCGGTCGGCGGAGACCGTCGTCCTCCTCGACGAGGTCGACCGGCGCGACCGCCCCATCTGGCCGGCTTCACCGAAGGGATGACGGTCGGCGTTGACGATTCACGGCGGAATGGCTCTCGGATTCCGGGACGTATGCCGATCTGAACTGCGTCAGCTCGACGGGCGGCAGATCTCCAGCATGTCGAGGATCGGCTGGACCCGGGCGACTTCATGGCTGCGCAGGAGGTTGGCCTTGGCGAGCAGCGCGAGGACCGCCATGCCGGTCTCGGCCACACGCGCCTCGTCGTGGAACAGGTACACCGACGACGCCATGGTCACGCAGACCGGCCAGCCGAACTCGCGGAAGCGGAACGACTGCAGCAGGTTCTCGGTCTGGTAGCGCACCCGCTCGGGGCCGTCGGGGAGGTTGAGCGCGAACCCGAACCCGGGGTCGATCCAGAGCTTGTCGACGCCGGAACCCGTGACGAGGTCGAGCCGTTCGCGGAAGAACGCCATCTGCTCGTCGATCATCGTGTCGACCGGCGGCACGTCGACATCGGACCGCGCCGTCTCGCCGGGGGTGTAACAGAGGATCAGGCCGGCGCCGTGGCGTGCGATCGCCTCGTACAGCGTCGGGTCGTCGACCCTGCCGGTGAGGTTGATCACCTGTGCTCCGGCTTCGAGGGCGGCCACCGCGACATCGGTGTGGTACGTCTCGACCGACACGAGCATCCCGTGGCCGAGGAGCGCCTCGACCACCGGCAGGAGCGAGGCCAGTTGACCGTCGACGACGACGACGTCGGCGTTGGTGCCGGTCGACTCGGCGCCGACGTCGATCATCGCCGCGCCTTCGATCGTCATCCGGCGGGCGCGGTACAGCGCAGCGTCGACGCCGTGGGCGATGCTCTCGCGGTACGACGAGTCGCGCGACAGGTTGATGACACCGAGTTGGTAGGGGCGGTCGTCGAAGACTCGTCCGAGTTCGGGGAACTCGATCGTGCGGACCGGGTGGTCGAGGGCCGCACGGTGGGCCTCCCACAGGGGGAGCAGGACGTCGGGGGTGATCATGGGCTGTGCTCCGGGATCGTGTGCCAGGTGTCGGTGAGTTGGGTGAGGTCGCCGGGTTCGACGGGCAGGTCGACGAGGAGGTCGCGCATCGTTCGCCCCAGACGGGGGTGGACGAGGTCTGGCGCGATGTCGCACACGGGCACCATCACGAAGCGGCGCTCGTGCATCCGTGGGTGCGGCACCTGCAGCGTGCGGGTGCCGATGTCGGTCTCCGTGTCGGTCTCGGTGTCGGTCTCCATGTCCGTCTCCGTCGCCGTGTCGGTCTCGGTCTCGCCGTCGCAGACCAGGGCGCCGTGCACGAGTAGGTCGAGATCGAGGGTGCGCGGGCCCCAGTGCACGTGGCGCTGGCGCTCTCGTCCCGCTTCGATGTGATGCAGGAGCGCGAGGAGTTCCGCTGCGCCGAGCGTCGTGTCGGCGGCAAGCGCTGCGTTGAGGTACGGCCCTTGGTCGTCGGGCCCACCGACCGGTGCGGTCTCGTAGAGGGGCGAGACGGCGACGATGTCGATACCAGGCGCGTCACCGATCCCGATCAGGCCGGCGTGCAGGTTCTCCAGCCGGTCGCCGAGGTTGGAGCCGAGCGCGATCAGGCAGCGGGTCGGAGGTGTCGATGGTGCGGTCATCCCGATCGTCGGACGTCCCGCTCGCGGCCGACGTCGCGCCGTCGTTCGATCGCGATGCCGACGCCGTCGGCGGCGTCGAAGATGTCGAGCTTCTGGACGCTGACGCGCACCGCTTGCACGAGCTCGTTGCGGAGGGCGAACTCGGCCACGTCGTCCGCCCAGGTCTCGACCAGCTCGACATGGTCGCCGGCCTCCGCTCGCGCTTGGATGAACTCGACGATGTCGGCGTAGGACACGAAGGCGCCGGTGGCGCGGACGTGGTCGGCGTAGTCGTCGACGGTGTCGATCTCGATGTCGAACCGGACGCGCTGCGGACCCGCTCGCTCGAAGTCGTGCACGCCGATGTTGGTGTCGACGACGAGTCCGTTGACGATGATCCGATCGGGCGCAGCGTGGCGCGCACGTCGGGTGAAAGGGGTGTCGGTGGGCATCGCCATGGTTCCTGCGCGTTGGGCGGCACAGTCAACCACGTTCCGGCCCCGTCCATTCCGCACGAAGTTTCCACCCACGGCGGTTGTCCGGGCTCGTAGCATCCGACGATGGTCCGTCTCGATCCCATCACCAGTGACAACGTCGGGGACGTGTTCGCCCTCGCAGTTGCTCCCGGACAGGAGGAGTTCGTCGCGACGAACGCGTGGTCGCTCGCCGAGGCCTACGCCGAGTACGACATCGCGTGGCCTCGCGCCGTTGTCGACGACGAGACCGTCGTCGGGTTCCTGATGCTCGAGATCGATCCCCGCGACGAGAACGGACGACCGTTCTGGCTCTGGCGACTGATGATCGACGCGGACCATCAGCGACGGGGATTCGGCAGGGCGGCGCTCGACCTGGCCGTCGAGCACGTCCGCATGCTCGACGCCGACGAGCTCTACACATCGTGGGTTCCCGGCGACACGGGCCCCGAGCCGTTCTACTTGGAGTACGGCTTCGAGCCGACAGGCGAGATCGACGACGACGAGATCGTCGCTCGATTCGTGCTCACCGACTGATCCTGCTCCTCAGGGCGTGCGAGCCTCGGGCGTGATCAGCCTGCCAGGTTGGCGAGGATCTGCGCGGTGGCCGCTTCCATGTCCGGGTCTGGCACTGCGAACCCGACTGCGGCGTCGCGAATCACCTGGAGGTTGACGAGCGTGTCGCCGGCGAGCACCACGACGTACGGTCCGCTGTGGAACGCCTGATCGCCGAGGCCGGCAATCGCCTCGTCGACACCGAAGAGCTCCTGCAGGTTGACGAAGTTGTCTGCCGCACTGTTGATCGTCACCGACAATGCGAGCGACCCGCGCGAGTCCTCGTTCGCCACTTCAGCGCGGCACATGTCTGCGATGTCGTTCAGCTCGCCCGCCGGTTCACCGACCGGCTCACCGAGCAGCGCGTCGAGATCGACGTCGACCAGCAGCTCGCACGGATCGTCGTAGCCGCCGCCGGTCGCCGGGGCATCGGTGGTCGGACTCTCCGTCGCC
>JBGTIA010000391.1:0-14381 GCA_041745835.1 Ilumatobacteraceae bacterium
CAACTCCGCCTGCGAGAACGACAGCGCCACAAACGAGATCGCACCCAGGTTGTACACCTCATCGGGCTGACACGCCTCCATCGCCGACACGATCGACGGTAAGTCCGCCAAATCACCCGACACCAGCTCGATGAACGGCAACTCGTGCTGCAACGCCTCGACACGCGGATTGTTCTGGCCCTTCACCATCCCGAACACGTGATAACCCTGCGAATGCAGGAACTCGGCCAAATGCTGACCATCCTGGCCAGTGATCCCGGTAACAAACGCTGTAGGCATACGGCGGTCGAGTCTACGGCTCGGCGTTACTGAACGAGCTCAGGGCGAGTCGGACGCAACCAGCGTGCCGGGGAGTTGGCGGGGTTTGTCCTCGCCCTCGAGTAGCGCGTACGCGGTATAGACCGTGTCCCGATTTCCGACTCGGACCACGCCTTGGAAGCCGGAATTGATCGACCGGCTCGGATCGCTTCGCGCTACGTCGAGTCGTTCACCTCCGTAGGCCGCTGCCCCGACGACAAGCCCCGTGTCGTCAGCGATGATGATGCAGTCTACAGAGCCGTCATCAGGCGAGTACCACCCGCCAACGCGGAGTGACTTCTCATTGAGTGTTCTGTTGAACGAGTCCAGTTGTCCACGGGTGTCGACAGTTGCGTTGGCGGTATCGATTCGTCTGTTGAGCCAACCGCAGTCGAGGTCGAACGCGTCTGAGAACGGGTAGTGGCCGATTGTCTTTAGGAACTCTGGCGTGGAGGCTCGGTCGTAGTAGGACCAGTTGTCTGCAACATCCATCCGGATGGCCACTGCGAGTTCATCTTGCAGTTGGTTGATCGCCTGGGCTTCCGAGAGCGAGTCCTGACCGCCGACGAACACGATGAGGCCGAGGCTGGCTACCGAGAATGCCGTGATGGCGCGTGGGATCACGGTGACGGCAAGCACGGCGACAGCAATCCAGACCATAGACGAAATTGATGCGTACCGGCTATTGATGCCGATGTCTTCGGAGTGGATCCCGCCGCGTGCTCCACCAATGAGTAATGCTGCGCCAATGGCGTACACGCCGAGCCCAACGAAGGCGACGTTGTCTGTGGTGCCCTTGCTCACGGTCAACCATGCCAGGCCGGCGAAGACCACAGCTCCGATCGCTCCGATCGCGACTGCGATTTCCGGGTCTTGGACGAGTGAGGCACCGAGCACCTGGAATGTGCGCCGTAAGACGTCGTTGGGTTCGAAACTCGGTCTCGACTGGCCACCGGCTCCCTGGTAGTTGGCGAAGTACCAGATTCCGACGACGAGGGCCACGGAACAAACGATGGCGAGCCGTCGAATCTGGCGATGATCCAACACCAGGAAGATGACCAACACGGCCACCCACGACATCAAGCCGGTCCCGTAGGTGATCGTGGCGAGAACCGAAAGGACGCAGACGAGTGCGGTGCGGCCCCGTGATGCGGCAGCGATTGCGAGCATCCCGAGGAGATTTGCAGTCAGCCAGGCAGTTCCGCTCATCGCCCGCGAAAAGTTGTGCATTCCCTGGGGGGCGAACAGCAGCACGCTCACCAAAACAGTCAGGCTCGCACACCACAGCGGCGGCAGACGGCGGGGCATCAAGGACGACAACACGACGATTTGAGCGATGACCGCAGTGACGACGTAGAGCGCCAGAGTTCGATTCGATCCGTCGAACAACTGGACGTTGGTCCAATAGATGAGTCGTGGGATCCCGAGCACATGACCCTGGTGCGAGTCGAGCAGGTGGCGAAATGCCAGGCTCCTGTCCCGATTCATGAACCGTGGCAGCAGTGTCCAGTAATCGAACCATTGGAGGCTGCTTGCGAGGCGCAGTTGGAACAACATCAAGCCCACAGGAACAGCAGCCAGCAGATAGACGGCGTGGTGCGGCTGCAAGTCCCGCCAAGATCGACTGGATGGTGCCGCAATGGATTCGGTGGTCCCGTGCTCGCCGCTGGGGTGAGCGACGTCGAGTCCGACGTTCATCGTCGAGTCGGTCACGGACCTGACACGGCCAGCAGCGACGTGGTGCTCGGGGTGGGGAGCGATGGACACCACCCGCGCACCGCCCGCTCGTGCAGCCCGGTGTCTTCGATCGCTGTCCGGTAGCGCTTGCGGTCGGAGTTGTCGAACACGATGATGCCGTCGTCGGCGAGATGACCGATCGAACGTTGCAGGCAGACCTCACGTGCACGCCCGTCGATCACGATGAGATCGAACAGTCCTCCCACGTTGTCGATGGTCCCGACGTAATCGTCGAAGTCTGAGTTCTCGTACCCTGAACGCTGCGAGGTCGCCACCGTCGCCGGCGTGCGCACCGCGGCTGCGACGGGATGGAGGGTCACGTTCGGAATGCGTTCGAGGTGACCAGCAAGCTGCGTCGCGAATTCGGTGTCGTGTTCGACGGAGTGGACTTCGGCCGCACGACTTGCCAGCCAGATGGTGCTCGCACCTGCTCCGAACTCGAAGACTCGCGCCGAACGGCGACCGAGAAGGAACGCGTCCACCTCGGCGGTGGCGTTATAGGTCCACCACGGCAGGTCGAGCGACACCATGGAATCGAGGTCGTAAATCGCGAAGAGCGAGGCAACGTGGCGGCTGGTCAAGCGCTCTGACTGTTGGAGGCGTGCGAGCATGCCGGTGCGGTCGAGCGCTGCCCGTGTGCCGCGAATTGTCTTTACGTACGCAGATTTTAGCACGTTGCCCCCACCTCATCGATGACGATGGACGCTGGCGCTGTCGGATCGCTCTGCCTCAGCAGGAGTTCTGCGAGGATGCCAAGGGAGACGAGTTGGACGGCAACGACCTCGAGAAGCACTCCTAGTGTCAGCAAAGGTCGGCCACCGATGGAATTGTCGGTGAACACCCAGATACCGGTGAGGTACAAGAGCATTGCAGCTCCGATCAATCCGACGAGAAACCCCAAACCGCCGAAGAGGTGCCCGGGTCGTCGGCCGTAACGGGTGAGGGTGACCACTGTCAAGAGGTCGAGGAACCCTCTGATGTAACGCTCGAACCCGTACTTCGAAGCCCCCTGCGTTCGCGGACGGTGGTTCACGGGGATCTCAACCACGCTGAAACCGAGCCCGTGGGCGAGCGCCGGTACGTATCTGTGGAGTTCGCCATACAGCGGAACAGTGTCATAGACATCCCGTACCGCTGCCTTGAACCCGCAATTGTGGTCGTGCAAGTCCAGTCCGGTCGCCTTGTTCGTGGTCCAGTTGAAGAACTTCGACGGAAGCCGCTTCGACAGCGGGTCATGGCGCGTCTTTTTCCAGCCGGAAACGAGATCGGCACCATTCTCGAGTGCGTCGAGAAATCGCGGCAATTCGTCTGGATCGTCCTGGAGGTCGGCATCCATGGTCACGATGATCGACCCACGCGCATGTTGGACGCCTACGCTCAATGCGGTGGCCTTGCCGAAATTGCGTCGAAGGCGCTGGCCTCTGACGAACGATCGGTCGGAGGACATCTCGCGAATGACATCCCAACTCTCGTCCGTGCTGCCGTCATCGATGAGTATGACTTCGTAGACGAGCCCTTCCCGGCGTGACAACGACTGCTCGATCTCGTCGACCAATGTCCTCAGTGTCGGGCCTTCGTTGAGTGATGGAATCAACAGGCTGACATCGATCGGCTTCGGGTCGGTTTCTTCGCGGCGATCGGTGGACACAGCAGTCGGATGCTAGCCCGCACAGTCGAGCTTGGCGCGAGACCGTTCGCCTCGCCGCCGCAGCTCACGGGTCCAGAGCGCTGCCAACACCGCGCCGCCCACGTCGATGAAAACGAACAGCAGACGCGAGGCGACAGCGACGAGGGCGGCATCTCCGGTGTCGAGCCCGCTGACCGCAATGAACGCCGCCTCGCGAATGCCGATGCCACCAGGTGCGAAGACGACGACGAAGCCGGCGAGCCAGGAGGTGATCGCAGCCAAGACGAGGGTGCTCACCGAACTGTCTACGCCGAGGCTCCAGGCAACCACCGCCGTCGCCAGCCCAATCAGCACCCACGCGATGGCATAGATGCCGATGACTGCGAGCGCGACTTCGTGACGTGGTGCGGTGATCTGAGCAGGGGCTCTCGCCAGTCGCGACAGTCGAGGGATCAACCGGCCGCCAGCTGCAGGATGCGCAGCAGCGATGACAATCGCGACGACGGCTGCTGCGAGAGCGAAGGTGACCGGACCGTTCGTCGTTCCGGGAATGAGGACCATCGTCGTCGTCATCACGAGTGCGGTGCCGTACAGCCCGAGCAAGGACGCCAACACGCTCAGGTAGGCCGTGGCGCGCTGCACCCCGCTTCGCTGGGCCAGTTCGCTCCGGCCGATGACGCTCCAGGCGCTCCCCGGTAGGTATTTCGCCAACTCACCCATGAAGTACCAAGCGACGGCGGGCCGCTGCTCGTCGGGCGGGGCGAGATAGCTGAGAATCTGACCCCATGCGAGCGCGATGATCACGGTCCCGACGGCGCCGAGCGCGATTGCGGTCACCAAGAGCATGGGGTTCGCGTCGACGAGCGCGTCACTCGCTTCTCCCCAGTTCTCTGCGAGCGCACGGAACGCGAAGAACCCCGCCGCGGTAGCGGCGAGGAGGGCGGCGATACGGAGAAGTAGTGTCCGGCTCATCTGAGTGGGTGCGGAACGCAACGTCGTGAGGACCTGGTTGCCAGCGTCTGCAGGATAGGCGCATGTCATCGCTCTCCCTGGCTCCCGATGGCCGCCGCATCAGCTACGACCAGAACGGGGAGAATATCGTGCTGCTCCGAACGTTCGCTGGCCGGTTCGTGTTGTCGTCGCCGAGGCGACACCGGCCCGACTCCCCGAAATGGTGTCGGTGCTGAAGATGCTGGGTTCGAGTTCGTCACGTGCGACGGTCTCAAGGAGCTCACTGTCCATCTGGGCGTTCGCCATCAGCCGGCGCCGATGGTGAACTGCCGCCGTCCGGTCACCTCCAGATCTCCGCATACGTGATCCCGCGGATCTCCACGGTGTCGATCAGGTCGCGGGCCTCGACCTGAGCGCGCGCCTCAGGGTTCCGTTGGATCTGGTTGACGTACACCACCAGGTAGTCCGCCTCGTCGCCCGCAGCAGGCGGGGAGGCGCACGTCCAACCCACCAGGTACATCCCCTCCAGTCCCGCAACGGTCGTCGTCGAACAGTCGCCGCCCTCGAGTTCCTCGATGCGGTTGCGCGCCAGGTCGAGGCCCTCACCCCAACCCACCATCAGCGTCTCCCGGCCCTTCGCGCTGCCGCCGAGCGCAGGGTTGAAGAACGCGAGGCCCCACGGGACCACGAGCAGGGTGAACCCGAACATCGCTGCCGTCAAGGCGGCGACCACGACGACGGTCAGACCCCGCAGGATTGGCCGTACGAGAACGTCGACTCCAATGGCAGCGACGACCACCAGGGGTACCAGAATCATGATGGCGTAACGGTCGTAGGCCTTGGACGCCACGCTGAGCATGACGAAGAACGCACCGATCGGCGTGGCCAGCGCGAGCGCGTAACCCCGAATCCGGGAACGGGCCAGGGTAACCGGCGCACCAACCAGCACCGCCAGCAGGAACCACGGCGTCACCCGGAGCATGCTCGCCACGGGGTAGTAGGACCAGCCGGGGTCGTTCGTTCCCTGCCCGCGATAGAACTGCTGTGTCCCCCGCACGAACGCGCCGCTCTCGTTCGCAATCCGTGCCGAAGCGAGCAGCCGCTCGAACTGGAAGACCGGGTCGACGACGATGGCCGGCCACGCCAGTGGCACGATGACGAGACCGGCGCCCGCCGCGATGAGCCCGAGCCGGAGCGGCGAGCTCGGCTCGAACCAGCGACCACCACGGCGCATGTGGACGATGCTCGCCCACACCGCCAGCACCCCGGCACCGGCCCAGAACCCCGCCCCGGTCAACTTGGTGAGTGCCGACCCCATCAGGGCCAAACCCGCCAGCGCCGCTGCACGACGCGGACAGGCCACTGCGGCCCTCCGGGGAATGCCGAGGACGCGGGCGAGGACGACCAGCCCGATCGTTCCCAGTAGCGCCGTCATTTCGTCGCTGTGGAGCACGGCGCCGAGGCCGACGAACCACGGCTCGGTCGCGACGAGACCCCCGGTGATGAGCGCCGAAACGAGGCCGACCCAACGGGCCACGGCGAGGAAGAGGCCGCCGATCAATAGTGAGAGGGCGAAGGCGGCGAGGTATTGGGCGATGGCCAACCCGTCGGGGCTCGTGAACGACGATGAGTCCACGAGACCGAGGCCATGGCCAGCCGTCCACACCACCCTCGCCACGGTGCCGATCCACATGATCGGGGCACCAGGCATCGTGGCCAGCTCGCCGACGCTGGCCGTCGCCTGGGAGAGGTCCAGCGAGCTGATCGCGTCGGAGAAGCGCACGCTTCGATTCATCCACGTCGGCTCGTCCGTGGTGACGAAGCGGCCTGCAGTCATCAGACGCGGGATCAGCGCCAGAACGACGACGCCAACGAACCACAGGTGCAGGCGATCGGCCGACTCGACGGCCTCGTCCATCAACTCGGACGGGTCATCGATATCGGGGGCGTCGGGAGTCCGCAAGGTGACCGGTGGTTCATTCACCGGCGCACAATTCGAGCCTGTCGAAACCACTCCCGCCGACCTGATGCAGAGCCCCGACCGGTTCAAACTGCGGCTCGATGAACGTCTCGACCGTTGCCTTCCCAGCCCAAGACGTACCCGTCGGCGAGGACAGCGCTATGGACCGATAGCAGGCAATAGAGAGAACCGCGAAAAAGGCTGAGGCTGCCCGAGTCTCGGCTTCCTCCTCCGATCCGATACCTGACACGGGGATCAGCGGACCTTGGGTCCAGTTCTCGTTGTCTGTTGCCATGCGCCCCGTCCTCGCCCGTGTCGTGGCGGCAAAGCTACTGGACCACCCCCGTCGTGGGGTGACCGTCACGGATGTGGGATTGGACCGCGGACCTCGAGCATGGTCACCCCCGGTAATCGGCCCCACGGTTATAGCCCGTGTACCTCAACATGATGGCCGAGCGCGATGGACGGATGGCGCAGCTCCTCGTCGCTGGCTCGCAAGAACCCGTTGAGCGCGCTCGGCCGCCGACTTCTGCGTCGTCATTGGACAGGTGACGATGTTCGCGCCTAGACGTTGCGCGCGGCGCGCCGCGCCCAGTTCGCACTCCGACGGGCCGCGTCTTGACGACGGGATCCTGGTGGAGTCGCGAGCCGTTTGAGTTTCTCGAGCTCGAGCAATCGTTGAATCCGATGTTCGACCACTGCGCCGGTTCGTGACCGCCCGACCTCTCCCGGATGGCTGATCTGCATCGGCGACGGTCCTTCTCCCCAGATTGCGTCGGTACGATTGCGGTCGGTTCGTAGTACCTCGTCGAAGAGAGCAACCAGTTCGGTGGCGGTCCGTTCCCATGTGAAGTTGTCGGCTGCCTGGCCGATGGTCTCGCACTGCTGAGACCGGGCCACCGGATCAGTGAGCAGTTCCCATGCACGGTCGGCTGCCTGGTCGACGTCGAAACCGTCAAGTGTGGCGATCCCGATGGGGAGGATCTCGTCGAGGCTGCCCTGGCGGGAGGACAGGACGGGAACGCCGTGTCGAGCCGACTCGAACGGAATGAGTCCGAAGCCCTCTGAACAAGTGGGATACAACGAGATGGCGGCCCTCGAGTAGAGCCAAGCCTTCTCTGGTTCGCTGAGGTCGCCAAGCGTCACGACGCACGGCGCGATCGAGGAGTCGAGCAGCCCAGCGATCTCTTCCTCGCCGATTGAGTTTCCTCGCGGAGGCGTCGGTCCAGCCAGAACCAAGTTCCCGTCCCAACCCCGCGACCGAAGCGTCACCAGGAGCCGGATGGCGAAGAGTCGGTTCTTGTGATGGTACGACGCACCGAGGACGAGCAGGAAGGGCCGCAGGTCGGTTGGCATCGCGCTGGGTTTACGCTCAGCAGCGATCGGGGTGTCGAGGCTCGACGTCGTGCCGCAGAACACGACACGTTCAGGCGTACCGGCCGGAACCATGCGTTCGGCGGCGACCTCGCGACGCACGAAGTCGCTGATGTAAGCGACACCGTCGACAGTGGCAAGCGTCAGACGTGTGAGTTCTCGCTGACTCAACCATCCGTGATCTGACCCGAAGTACGTCGGATTCGACCATGAGATCAGGTCGAGCTGATTGACGACGAGGCGACTCCCGCGACGGCGCAGCCATCGAAGTTCTTCGATGGTGTTTAGTTGGTAGGGGCGATAGAGAATGTCGTGCGGTGGGGCAGCGTCGAACTCGATGTCAACGACCATTTCGCGCCGTGTGTTCGGAAGCTCGTCGATGATCGTTGCAACCTCATCGGTGATCGCCGGCGAATGCAGCACGACAATCGATCCATTACCATCCTCGATGGCGCTTGCAAGGGCCTTGATTGATTCGAGCGTGACGGTCTGCGTGCCGGCCCACACTTCGCCGAGACACATTGCATCGATCGCAACCCGCAGCCCGCTGATCGCTATCCGTGCTCGATCGAGCGCGAGCGCAAGGGGTGAATAGGCGTCTGTCGATGATCGGACGACCCAGTGGGGGTACCACGGGTATCGGGCGTTGACGGTCGCTTCGTTGAAATTCTGTTGCACAGAGGCGCCCTCGCCGAATGATGTACCGCCGCGGTGGAACGTGAACACGTCGTCAGCGCAGCAGTGGCGGAGTCCGGCCTTGACTGCCCGCTGCGAGAAGTCGACCTCTTCGCCGTAGCCCGTTCCGAACACGGTGTCGAACGGTCCGACGAGGTCGATCACCTGCCGCTTGACGTAGACGCAGTGCCCGATGGCTGTCGGGATCGTCGGACGCAACTTGAGCGACGCTGCAGCGACTCGTCGGGCGGCGTCGGCCGGGCTCATTCCGCGTGGGAGTCGATCATCGGGTCGGTTTCGCACTGGCACCGACAGGATCGAGCCGTGGTTCGTCAGGGTACTTGCCGTTGCGATCAAGCTTGAGCTCTCGGCGGCATCCGCCAGGCGGTCCAACCATTCTGGCCCGACGACGATATCGCTGTTCACCAGGATCACATCGCTCCGACCGGTAGCCAGGAATGCATCGTTGCAAGCAGCTACGAAACCTCCATTGGCCTCTCGATGAAGGACGACCACGAGATGTTGAGGTGACGTCGCCAACTTGTCCAGCAGTTCGATGGGGCGCCGGTCTGGTCCACAGTCATCGACCACGAGTATCGCTGTTCGGGCCGGCGTCCACTCGAAGAGCGAGGCGTAGCATCGGGCAACATCCTCGTAACCGTTGTAGACCGGGACGACGACCACGGGGCCGATCGCCGAGCCGAGCCGCTGCTCGGCCTCGTCGATGGTGTGGACATGAATGACCGGCATGGATCACCCTTTCAGCTTCGAGCGTGGGTGCGAGGGACGCGAATGGCTCAGACTTCCTCCGGAAGTCGCCGACTCATCCGGTGGAAGATAGTCCAGCCGACGGTCAGGCTGACCGCCGAAATCACGACGAGCCCGATCATGGTCGTCAAGCCGGGAGCTGCGCCGTCGTACAGGAGCCTGCGGTAGACCTCGACGAACCCGTTCATCGGGTTGAACTGCAGAACGTTGTTGACCCACGTCGGTGCCCGTTCCTCGAGGAGTGACGGCGGGTACACGATCGGAGTGGCGAAGAACCACACCTGGGTGACGATCACCCAGAGGTAGCTCACGTCGCGGAAGTAGACGGCCAGCACACTGAGCGCCATGGCGATTCCCGTCGCGAACACGGCGAGCAGGATCGAGGTGAGGATGACCACGGGGATCCACGGCAGGAAGTGGGCTCCACCGATCAGCAGCACGATGAACAAGAGCACCATCTCGATGGAGAACTGCACACATGCGTGGAGCACGTTCGAGAACACGAGCACCTCGCGTGGGAACGCGACGCGTCGCACAAGTCCAGCATTGGCCGAGATCGCACCAAGCCCGAGTGACGTGACCAGTCCGAAGAAGTTCCATGGGAGCAGGCCACACAGCAAGAAGAATGCAAAGTTGTCGAGTCCCGAAGGTTCGCCGACCGGCGCAGTCGCATTGAACAACGTGCCGAATACGAAGCCGTAGATGAGGATCTGCGACAGCGGGTTGAGCATCGACCACGCCCACCCGAGGAACGAGCGGCGGTACTTCGTGCGGAGTTCTCGGAGGGTGAGGTTCCACAGCAGCTCTCGCGAGCGGAGTACATCGGTGACGGCATGCATGGGCGCAGCGAGGTTATCGCTGCCGCGACCGCTGCCGACGCCATGCCATCGGGCACACGTCGTGCGAGAGCAGGGGTGGTTGGTTCTGTTCACCGCATCGGCAAGACTCGGTGCGCCATGACCACCGCCCTCGCCGTGAACGACCTGTGGAAGAGCTATCGGCTCTATCACGAGCGCAATCAGTACCTCAAGGCGGCGATCCTCAAGGGCCGTCGAGCCCGGTACGAGGAGTTCTGGGCGCTCAAGGGCATCGACTTCGCCGTGCCGACCGGTTCGACGTTCGGCGTCATCGGCTCCAATGGCTCCGGCAAGAGCACGCTGCTCAAGACGATGGCCGGCATTCTGCAGCCCGAGAAGGGCTCGGTCAAGATCGAGGGCCGCGTGTCGGCCCTACTCGAACTCGGCGCCGGCTTCCACCCTGAGCTCAGCGGCCAGGAGAACGTCTTTCTCAACGGTGCGATCCTGGGCCTGACCAAGAAGGAGATCGCGGCCCGCTTCGACGACATCGTCGAGTTCGCGGGAATCGCCGAGTTCATCGACACGCCGGTGAAGAACTACTCGTCGGGGATGTTCGTCCGACTCGGCTTCGCCGTCGCCGCGCACGTCGAACCCGACGTGCTCCTGATCGACGAGGTGCTGTCGGTCGGTGACGAGAGCTTCCAACGTCGCTGCGCCGAGAAGATCGACGAGTTCCGCCGCGACGGTCGCACGATCGTGTTCGTGAGCCACGGGCTCGGCCAGGTCGAACAGCTCTGCCAGAACGTCGCGTGGATCGACAAGGGCGACCTTCGCATGATCGGCCCCGCCGCCGACGTCATCTCCGCCTACCAGGGCGACAGCCACCAGGCCAAGCGCGTCGAGGGTGAGCAGGGGAGTCGCTGGGGCTCCGGCGAGGCTCAGATCGTGAATGTTGCGCTCCGCGACGCGGACGGTAGCGACGGCGCGCTGCTCACCACTCTCGAGGCAGCGACCATCGAGGTGGACGTCACTGCGCACACACCACTCCAGGACACTGTGGTCGTCGTGCGCATCGACAGCCTGACCGGCGGAACGGTCTGGGAAACCAGCACCCGCCGCAACGGCCGCACGATCGGGCTGATCGATGGACCGGCCAGCGTGAAGATCGCCATCCCGAGCCTGCCGCTCCTCGAAGGCGTGTACGACCTGACCGTTGGCATCATGGACCACACCGAGGTGCACCCCTACGACTTCTGGGAACGCCGGATCCGCTTCGAGGTGCGCCAGTTCAAGACGTACGACAACGGTCTCGTGAGCATCCCCGCCGAATGGACCATCACCGGCGCGAGGGGTGTCGTCCAGAGCGGATCGTGAGGGCCGCGTGTCCGACGACGGTGCGGCTGCCATGAGCGACGGTCCGCTGGTCTCGATCATCATCGTCACCTACGGCACGGGCCCGATCGTGCTGGACGCGCTCGACGCCGTCGCACGGTACACATCCATCGGCCACGAGGTGATCGTGGTCGACTGCCTGCCCGCCGATCCGGCGACGCGGACCTCGCAACTGCTCGCTGGTCGGGCGGACATCCGTCTGCTGGCTGTCGACGACAACCTCGGTTTTGCCGGCGGCAACGAGTACGGGGTCGAACACGCCCGCGGCGAGTATGTGTGTTTCCTCAACCCCGACGTCATCGTGGGGCCTGGCTGGATCGAGCCGCTGATCGCTGCGCTCGACGATCCGGCCGTCGGCATTGCGGCGCCGGTGCTCCTGAACGAGGACGGTTCGCTCCAGGAAGCGGGCCAGTTGATCTTCGCCGACACGTTCACCGCTCCCGTCGGCGGCCCCGACGTGATGGCGGGCGACCGGAACAACATCTTCAGCCGCGACGTGGAGTACGCGTCCGCGGCGTGCTGGGTGGTGCGGCGATCTGACCACATCGAACTCGGCGGTTTCGACCGGCGCTACCACCCCGCCTACTTCGAGGACGCCGACTACGCGCTGCGGGTGCAGGCGAGCGGACGCCGGACACGGCTCGTCGCCGACGTTCCGGTGGTGCACCTCGGTGGCCAGGGCACCGGCGTCCGCGACGCCACGCTCGGGCAGGCAACGCACGCACTTTTCAAGCGCCGATGGGAGGCGCACCTGGCCGATCGCCCCGGGTGGCCTTCGACCACGGTCGAGACGATCGTCGCTCGCGATCGATTGGCTGGCCGGTCGACGTTGTTCGTTGCCTGGTCGGACGAGGCGAGTGCCGCCGAGCGCTCCGGTGCATTCGAGCGCGCGGTGGAGGCTGCCCTCGTCGCCCCACGCCATCGGGTCACCTTCCTCTCGGACGTCGTGCCGTCGGAGTCGGACCACCGGCGTGCGCGGGTCGCCGGCCTGGAGGTCGTGGTGGAGGATGGTTCGGCAACCGAGCGATCGCAGGTGGAAGTGCTCCGCTCGTCGATCGCCGACGAGGTCGTTCGCGTGGGAACTGCGAGCGCCGCACGAACACGCTTCGGTGTCCGAGCCTGGATCGCGGTCGCCGCGGTGTTCGTCGCCGGAGTCGTGATCCGATGGCTGCTGTTCGACTCACCCGCGGCCGTGATCAACGCCGACGAGGCGTACTCGCGGATCGAGACCTACGAGATCCTGCGCGGCCAGTTCCCGATGGTGCTCGGCGGCACGGTCTACACGCTCCCGGTCGAGGCCTACCTCTACACGCCGTTCACGTACCTGTTCAACGGCGCCAACGTCGTCCCGCTCAAGCTGCTGAGCACGCTGTCGTGGCTGGGAACCGCCGTCACGCTGTTTTTCGTCGGACGTCGACTCGTCGGCGAGCGTGCCGGGCTGATCGCCGCAGCGCTGTGCTGGATCACACCGGGAGCGCTGATGGTGCTGTCGATCACCGCCTACCCGGCCTACGCCTCGGGGATGCTCGTCACGACGCTCGCCTTCCTCGTGGCGACGATGATCCTCGACGCGTCGGTACCCGGACCGTCCCGCCGGTTGGTCGTGCTGTTCGGTGTGCTCGCGGGGTTTGCGTTCTGGCTGCACCCGATGTTCCTGACCGTGATGGTGCCGATGACCGCAGTCGTGTTGTGGAGCGTGCGTCGCCGTATCGATGCAGTTCTCGGTGTGATCGGTGGGGGCATTCTCGGTTGCCTCCCGTTCCTGCTCTGGAACGCGGTGAACGGCTGGCCCTCGTTGGAATCGCCCGTCGAGGTACCCGGCAGCTACACGGATCGTCTCCGCACGTTTGCCGTCGATCTCTTGCCTCGAGCCTTCGGTCTGCGCGACTCCGGTTTGAACTGGTACCACGATCTCTGGGGACCGGTGCTGTACGTCTCATTGCTCGCCGTGATCGCATTCGGGCTCTGGACGATCGTTCGCCGACGAAACACCGGCGGGCGGGTCTTGCTGTTCGTCGTGTTGGGTGCCGTGTTCTTCCTGATGGCGTTCCTGCAGAACCTCATCTACGCCAACGACGGTCGCTACGCCATGATCTCGCTGCCGTTCGTGCTGATCGCACTCGCCGCAGGGATCGATCGGCTCGCGGGATTTCGACCGCCGTGGCGGGTGATCGGCGTGCTGACGTTGGTGGCGGCGATCTGGCTGGTCGGCTTCGTTCGCCCGAACCAGCAACCGTTCCTCGACGCCCGTGGTGTCGACCCCAACGCACAACTCGACCAGATCGTCGACGTGCTCGACGCCCGCGGCATCAACCGGGTCTACGGCAGCTACTGGGCGGTGCTGCCGGTCGACTTCGCTGGCGACAACCGCATCGTCGGCGCGGTCTTCCCGTTCTGGCCCATCCGGTTCCCCGACCGCCAACGCATCGTCGGCGCCACCCCGCCCGAGAACGTTGCGGTGATCTACATGAACTACGACGAGGACCTCGCGTACCTGCTCATGTCGCCCGATCGCTACGAGCGCCTCGTCATCGGCAATCGCGTGGTGTATGTCCCGCTGGCAAGCGCGGCTACTGCGAACGCTGACGGCTGAGCTGGCAGACTGTCGGGCCATGTGGAACGGACACACGCTCGCGGTCGTGCTGCCGACCTACAACGAGGCCGAGAGCATCGCCGAGTGCATCCGAGGATTCGAGGCGCTGGGCATCGTCGACGACATCGTCGTGGTCGACAACAACGCGCACCCGGACACTGCTGCGGAGGTGGCGACCACGTCGGCGCGGGTCGTCCACGAGAGTGTCCA
>JBGTIA010000392.1:0-2496 GCA_041745835.1 Ilumatobacteraceae bacterium
GCCGCATCGCCGGCCCAGGCCACCCTGGGGGACTCGATGGGGGAGCGGACCGACGAGTCGACGGTCGCACGCGACGAGTCGACGGTCGCACGCGATCACACGACACCGATCGAGGTTCCGTGGTCGGTCGATGCTCCGCCAGCGCCCGTCGACGACGACCGCTAGCCTTTCGCCGGTCATGTCTGTGCTCGATTCCATCGTCAAGGCGTACGACATCCGTGGCACGGTGCCCGATCAGCTCGACGCTGACGTGGCTCACGCGCTTGGAGTCGGCTTCGCCACCTTCGTCCGTTCCGATCAGGTCGTCATCGCTCGCGACATGCGACCCTCCGGTCCGGCGCTCGTCGAGGCATTCACTCGCGGCGTGATGGAACAGGGCGTCGACGTGGTCGACATCGGCCTCGCATCGACCGATCTGATGTACTACGCGTCCGGCCTGCTCGATGTCCCCGGCGCGATGTTCACTGCGTCGCACAACCCGGCTGGCTACAACGGCGTCAAGTTGTGTCTGTCGGGCGCGCGTCCGATCGGCATCGACACCGGGCTCCCCGATGTCCAGTCGGTGGCCCAGCAGGTGCTCGACGGTCACGCGCCGCGCCACGCGGCCACGTGCGGAACGCGGACCGAGCGCGAGTTGCTGAGCGATTTCGCGGATCACGTCGTCGGATTCATCGACCCCGCCGACATCGGCCCGATGAAGGTGGTCGCTGACACCGCCAACGGCATGGGCGGCCTGGTCGTGCCCGCCGTGTTCGAGCGGCTCGAGGGTGTGGAGCTCGAGGTGATGTTCGCGGAGCTCGACGGCACGTTCCCCAACCACCCGGCCGATCCGCTGCAGCCGGCGAACCAGCGTGATCTCCGTGCCCGCGTCGTGGCAGGAGGATTCGACCTCGGGCTCGCGTTCGACGGCGACGCCGACCGGGTGTTCGTGGTCGACGAGACGGGCAACGGGCTCAGTGGGTCGACGACCACGGCCATCCTTGCCGCGGCGACGTTGCGCCAACATCCGGGTGCCACGATCCTGCACAACCTGATCTGTTCCAGGACCGTGCCCGAAGTCGTCCGTGAACTCGGTGGGACACCGATCCGCACGAAGGTCGGGCACTCGTTCATCAAGCAGATCATGGCCGAGACCGGAGCGATGTTCGGCGGTGAGCACTCGGCGCACTACTACTTCGCGCGCAACTTCAACGCCGACAGCGGCCTGATTGCGTCGCTGATGGTGATGGCCGAAGTGGGTCGCGCCGGACAGCCGCTGTCGGCGGTGCGTCGGCCCTACGAGCGCTATTCGGCCAGTGGTGAGATCAACACCCAGGTCGACGATGCGACCTCGGTCATCGAACGCATCAGCGAGGAGTACGCCGACTGCGGTCAGGATCGCCTCGACGGGCTCACCGTCGACTGCGGGTCCTGGTGGTTCAACCTTCGGCCATCGAACACCGAACCACTGCTCCGCTTGAACCTCGAAGCGGCCGATCGATCGTCGTGTGACGACGCGGTCGGCACACTGCTCGCCCAGATCACCAGCTGAACCGAAACCTGGAGAACCGCCATGTCACTGTCGCCCGCACTGCTCGAGATCCTCGCTTGCCCCGAGGACAAGGGTCCGCTGTACTACATCGAGAGCGAGTCGCTGCTCTACAACCCGCGGCTGCAGCGCCGCTACGACGTTCGCGACGACATCCCGGTGATGCTCATCCCCGAGTCGACGACGGTCGACGATGCCGAACACGCTCGTCTGATGGCAGTCGTCGACGCATCGTCGATCCCGCTGACCTTCGACACGGACTCAAGTCGCAGCTGACATCTGCCGAAAGCGAACCATACGTGTCGTGCCGCCGCGGTACGTGTTCGGAAAGGTACGGTTCCCATGATGAAGGCACACCGCTCGATTCGACGACTCGCTGTCGCCGCGCTCGTTGGGGTCTCGTCGCTCGTGGTGGCGTCCGCGTCATCGTCGAGTGCCCCGGTCGTTGCGCAGACGCCGACGCCAACCTCGGAGCTGGGCGCCGGTGGGGAATACCACCCGCTGACGCCGGCACGGATCTTCGATTCCCGCAACGGCTTCAACGACGTTGCACCGCTCGGCGCCAAGCCCACGAACCCGCAGGGGCTGACCTTCGACGTCGACATCCTCGGCCAGGGCGGCGTCCCGGCGGAAGTGGGCGGCGTGAACACCGACGTGCTCGCCGTCGTGGCCAACGTGACGGTGGTCGGTTCCACACTCGACGGCTTCCTCTCGATCTACCCGACCGGCGCAGCACCCGGCGAGTCGTCGTTGGTCAACTTCCGACCCGGCGAAGCAGTGCCGAACCTCGCCGTGCTCGGCGTCGGTGCCGGCGGTCGGTCGACGATCTCGGTGGTCACGCCGACCGGTGCCGGGTCCGCCCACGTGCTGATCGACGTCTTCGGGTGGATCTCGACCTCGCAGTACAGCGACGCAGCCGACTCCGGCGCTCGGTTCGTGCCGGTCGGCCCCTCCCGGGCCCTCGACAC
>JBGTIA010000393.1:0-6603 GCA_041745835.1 Ilumatobacteraceae bacterium
GGCGTCGCCGTGTTCTGCGAGAAGCCGTTGGCATTCGATGCGGTCGCGGCCCAACGGATGGTCGACGCCGTCGAGTCCGCCGGAGTCGTCAACCAGGTCGGGCTGGTGCTGCGGTTCGTGCCGCAGTTCATGCACGCCAGGACGCTCCTCGCCGACGAACGGGCCGGACGCCTGCTCGCCGTGTCGTTCCGCGACGACCAGTTCGTCCCGATCCAGAGCCACTACGGCTCGACGTGGCGCATCGACCCCGGGCGATGCGGACGAGGCACGCTGCTCGAACACTCGATCCACGACGTCGACATCATGCAGTGGATGTGCGGGCCGGTCGAGTCGGTGAGCGGTACCGTCCGCGAAGTTCACGGTCACCCCCGCATCGACGACGTCGCGGTCGCACGTCTCCACTTCGCCAACGGCGGTATTGCGTCGCTGACCTCGATCTGGCACGACATCGTCGACCGGCCGAGCTTGCGCAGCGTCGAGATCTTCTGCGAGAACCTCTACATCCATCTCGACGGCGAAGCCACGAGCCCACTCACCTGGCAGTTCACGGGCGAGGCGGTCCAGACGCTCGGGGGTGACGCGCTGGCGCAGGCGTGCATCGGCGCAGGGATCGGACGCGAGCGCAACCTCGCACCGGTTCCCGGCGGTGCCATGTTCAACCCGCTCACCTCGTTCCTCGACGCGATCTCCAACGGTGCGAGCTCTCCGCTCCCCCTGCGAGAAGCGCTCAGCGCCCACCGCATCGTCGATGCGGTCTATGCATCCGCCGACTCGTCCGGTGCCCCCACTCCGGTCTGAGAGATCAGGACGGCGTCGGTGACTGCGGAACAATCGGAGCGTCGGGTGGGTTGGCGTCTGCATGGCAACTGCAACGTGGAATGGCACCGTCATCGCTGAGTCCGACGACACGGTCATCGTCGAGAACAACCACTACTTCCCGATCGACTCGGTGGAGCCCGGCGTCCTCGTCCCGAGCGATCTCACCTCGGTGTGCCCGTGGAAAGGCACCGCGAGCTACTACTCCGTGCAGGTCGACGGTGACACGAACCGCGACGCCGCCTGGTACTACCCCGAACCGAAAGAGGCGGCGGCCGGGATCGCCGGTCGGGTCGCCTTCTGGAAGGGCGTCACGGTCAGCTGAACATCCTGCGAAGGATGATCATGCCGATCTCACGACGCCCGCCGTCTACCGTTCGACGCATGGAATTGCAGGACCGAGTCGTCGTCGTCACCGGAGCGGGATCGGGCATCGGTGAAGCGATCGCCAGGGCATGCCACGCAGCAGGCGCACGCCACGTGGTCGTGGCCGATCTGCACGGCGACCAGGCCGAGCGGGTCGCCGCCGACATCGATGGCACGGCCGTGGCACTCGACGTGAGCGACGAAGCCGCACTCGTCCGAATGGTCGAGTCGACGCTCGATGCCCACGGCCCGATCGACCTGTTCGTGTCGAACGCCGGCTTCGTCACGGCAGCCGGCCTGGAGGACACCAACGACGCGATCCAGTCGATGTGGGAGGTGCACTGCATGGCGCACATCTACGCCGCCCGGGCGGTGCTGCCGTCGATGATCGCCCGCGGCGAGGGCTACGTGTTGAGCACTGCATCGGCGGCGGGTCTGCTCACGCAGATCGGGTCGATGGCGTACTCGATGACCAAGGCAGCGGCGATCTCGCTCGCCGAATGGCTCTCGATCAGCCACCACCATCAGGGAATCCGGTTCTCGGTGCTGTGTCCGCAGGCGGTGGCCACCAACATCGTGCGCAACAGCCCGCAGAACGCGATGGCTGCGCGGGCCGAGGCGGACGACGACGAGGCATTCGCAGGCGGCGTTGCGAGCGGCGACGGTGTGCTCGATCCAGCCGACGTCGCCCAACTCTGTTTGCAGGCGATCCGCGACGAGCAGTTCCTGATCCTCCCCCATCCGGAGGTGGCCACCTACGTCGAACGCAAGGCGACCGACCGCGACCGCTGGCTCGCCGGCATGCGCCGCTTCCAGTCGGCCCTGCATCCCGACGGCAATCTCCCCGGCAACGCGATTACGCCGAATCGGACTGTGCAGAGGCCGGGTGCTTGACTGACGGCATGCCTGCGATCTCCGAATCCGTCCGCCTCGAGACCGTCACCGCCGAGGTCGGCGACATCGCCCTCGTCATCGTCGACAACCCGCCGGTCAACGCGCTCAGTTGGCACGTCCGCCAAGGCCTGTTCGACGGGGTCAACAAGGCGGTCGAGGACGACGCCAAGGCCATCGTGGTGATCTGCGACGGTCGCACGTTCATCGCCGGTGCCGACATCAGCGAGTTCGGCGGCAACGTGCCGCAGGCTGCCGGCCTCCACGAAGTGCAGGCGGCCATGGAGAACGCACCGGTCCCGGTGATCGCCGCCATCCACGGCACCGCACTCGGTGGCGGCCTCGAAGGGGCACTGTGTGCGCACTACCGGGTTGCGGTCGACTCGGCGAAGTTCGGGCTGCCCGAGGTGAACCTCGGTCTGCTCCCCGGCGCCGGTGGAACCCAGCGCCTCCCGCGGCTGGTCGGGGTACCCAAGGCATTGGAGATGATGACATCGGGCCGCCACATCGGTACCGGCGAAGCGCTCGACGCCGGCCTCGTCGACGACGTCACCACCGGCGGCCCAGCCGAACTCCGAGACGCGGCGATCGCCTTTGCGAACAAGGCCGTCGCCGAGAGCCTGCCGCTCGCCCGGGTCCGCGACCGCGACGAGAAGGTGCTCGACGCCCGCGGCAACGAGCAACTGTTCGCCGACTTCCGCGCGTCGATCGCTCGCAAGACCCGCGGCTTCCTCGCTCCCGAATACAACATCCAGTGCATCGAAGCGGCCGCCAACCTGCCGTTCGACGAAGGCCTCAAGGTCGAGGGCAAGCTCTTCATGGAGTTGATGACCGGGCCACAGAGCGGCGCCCAGCGCTATGCGTTCTTCGCTGAACGCGCTGCAAACAAGATCCCCGACATCGACAAGGACACCCCGACCATCGACGTCCAGAAGTGCGGCGTTCTCGGTGCCGGCACGATGGGTGGCGGCATCGCCATGAACTTCGCCAACGTCGGCATCGCAGTCACCATCGTCGAGCGCGACCAGGCAGCCCTCGACCGCGGGCTCGGCGTCGTGCGCAAGAACTACGAGCGTTCCGCATCGCGTGGATCGATCCCGCCAGAGGCGGTCGAGGAGCGCATGGCGCTGATCACCGGGAGCACCGACAAGGCCGACTTCGCCGACTGCGACATGGTGATCGAGGCCGTCTTCGAGGACATGGACCTCAAGAAGTCGATCTTCCGCGAACTCGACGAGATCTGCAAGCCGGGCGCAGTCCTCGCCTCGAACACCTCGGCGCTCGACATCAACGAGATCGCCGCAGCGACGTCGCGACCCGAGAGTGCGATCGGGATGCACTTCTTCTCGCCGGCGAACGTGATGAAGCTGCTCGAGAACGTACGCGGCGACAAGTCCTCCGACACGGTCGTGGCGACCACCATGGCGATCGGCAAGAAGATCGGCAAGGTTCCCGTGATGGTCGGCGTGTGTCGCGGCTTCGTCGGCAACCGCATGTTGTTCATGCGCGGCGCCGAGGCCGAACGGATGATCCTCGAGGGGGCCACGCCCGCCCAGGTCGACAACGTGCTCTACGAGTTCGGCTTCCCGATGGGCCCCTTCGCCATGAGTGACCTCGCCGGCCTCGACATCGGCTGGAAAGAGGAGACCTCGTCGAGCTCCACCGTTCGAGAGGTGCTCTGCGAGAACGGTCGGCGCGGCCAGAAGAACGGGCGCGGCTATTACACCTACGACCCCGAGACCCGCGCGGCCACGCCGGATCCCGAGGTGGTCGAGCTCATCAAGGGCTTTGCAGTCGGCAAGGGCATCGCACAGCGCGAGGTCACCGACCAGGAGGTGCTCGAACGCCTGCTGTATCCAATGGTGAACGAAGGCGCGAAAATCCTCGACGAGGGCATCGCCATCCGCGGCAGCGACATCGACGTGGTCTGGGTGAACGGCTACGGCTGGCCGGTCTATCGCGGCGGTCCGATGTACTGGGCGGACTCGGTCGGACTCGCCGAGATCGTCGACCGGATCAAGCACTACAGCACCACCTTGGGCGGCCACCACTGGGATCTGTCACCGTTGCTGGAGCGCCTCGCCGCCGACGGCGGTGCGCTCCACCAGCACAGCAACTGACGCCCCCGGGAGCGTTTGGCGACGAGTTACAGGCGGGTAGAGCGAGCGTCACTCGACACACGAGTGACGCTCTGCCGAAAGGACCCGCCATGGCAACCCACGATTCATCCCGACGCCGTCACCGGGCGCTCGCTGTCCCGATGCTGGCGGCTGCCACACTCCTCGCAGTGAGTGCGTGCGGCTCCGACGAGACCGCCGACGATCAGCTCCGCGACGTCGACGCCGAACAGGTCGACGACGTCGTCGATTCCGCGGTGTCCGACGTGGACGAGACCGGCGACGAACTCGCCCAGACGCTGCGCGACAACGGTCTCGACAGCATCGCCGGAGTCGTCGAACAGGTCGACGTGTCGGAGTGGCTCGGCGAAGGTGACTTCACGTTCTTCGCTCCCAACAACGAGGCCTTCCTGGGTCTGGAGGCCGAGGAGACCGCAGATCTGCTGACGGATCCTACCCAGATCCTGGACGTCTTGAAGAATCACACCCTCGCCGACACCGTCACCGCAGATGAACTCACGACCATGCAGACGGTCGAGACCGAGGCCGATTCCACCCTCGAGGTGACGACCGATGGTGACGAGGTACGTCTCGGTGACGTCGTGGTCGTCTCGACCGACATCGAAGTCGGCAGCGGGGTGATCCACGTCGTCGACGGACTGCTGCTGCCGTGAACGCAGTGACCGACGCCGGCTCGGCCGAACAGCGGAACGAGCCGGCACCGTCGGACGGTGACCGAGAAGATCTCCGTGACGATCTCCGTGACGACGATCGCGCGGACACCTCGTCCGCACTTCGCTTCACCGGGGTGGGCAAGCAGTTCGGCGACCGCTGGATCGTCCGCGGACTCGACGTCGACGTCCCGCGCGGCACGATCCTCGGTCTGGTCGGGCCGTCGGGCTGCGGCAAGACCACGACCGTTCGACTGGCGACCGGCACCTACCGGCCCGACGAGGGCGAGGTGCTCGTACTGGGATCGAATCCCGCTGCAATGCCGACGACGCAACGGACGGCCATCGGCTATCTCCCGCAGACTCCCGTCCTGTTCGATGACCTGTCGCTCTGGGAGAACCTCAACTTCCACGCCTCACTCAACGGGGTGCCGTGGCGACGGCGAGCACGGTTGGAGGAGATGATGGCGCTCGTCGACCTTCAGGGCGAGGAGCGCAAACTCATCCGCGATGCGTCCGGCGGAATGCAGCGTCGCCTCGCGCTCGCTGCTGCGCTGGTGCACGATCCTGCCCTGTTGATCCTCGACGAACCGACCGCCGGAATCGATCCGCTCCTCCGGCGTCAGATCTGGGACCACTTCCGCGCGCTCAGCGAACAGGACCGCACGTTGATCGTGACCACCCAACACGTCAACGAGGCAGCCCATTGTGACGTCGTGGTCGTTCTCGACGAGGGCACGGTCGTCGCCGTCGGTCCACCCGAAGAACTCCGCCGTACCGCGATCGGCGGCGACGCCGTCATCCTCCGGTTCGCCGAACCCGTCGACGACGAGGTCCTCGCCGAGCTCGGAGAGCAGGGGTGCCGGTCGGTCGACCGGATCGACCGCTCGAGCGTGCGCGTCTTCGTCGAGCAGTCGTCGTCAGACGTGCCGAAGCTGCTCCACCGACTCGAGGAGCTCGGCGTCGACGTCGAGGATTCGGCGGACGTCCCGGTCGACTGGGACGAAGTGTTCATCGCACTCATCGGCCCGAGGGAGCGCTCATGAGTGTCGACCTGGCCCCAGGCCCGGCACCGGCACCGGCACCGCTGTCGGCTCGCCGAGCGCGACGGCCCGTGCAGATCGGGGGGTTCCTGCGCAAGGAGACCGCCTCCGTGATCCGCCAGCCGCGGCTGCTCCTCGTGCTGGTCGTCGGCCCGTTCTTGATCCTGCTGTTGTTCGCCGTCGGCTACAACGAGCAGCAGTCCGTGCTGCGTACCGCCTTCGTCGGCCCGGAAGGTTCCGTCTACGAGGAGTCGATCGACCAGTTCACCGACGACCTCCAGCGATATGTCATCAACGCGGGGTATTCCGACGATCTGGTGGCCGCCGAACAACAGTTGCAGGAAGGCGACATCGATGCGATCGTCGTGTTCCCGGCCGACCCGCTCGAGCGGGTCCTGAGCGGCGAGCAGGCGGAGATCACGGTCCTTCACGACAAGATCGATCCCATCCAACAGGTCGCCGTCGAGGTGTCCGCCCAGGTCGCCGTGATGGAACTGAACGCCCGCGTGCTCGAGGAGATCGTCACGCGCGCTCAGGACACCCTGGTCCCGGTGAGCGACTCGCTCACACTGGCGGACACGGTCGCCGACGACCTATTCGCGGCAGCCGAACGCGGCGACGAGCAGGCGGCGGAGACAGCGCTGGACGAACTCGACTCGGCGGCGTCGTCGCTGGAGACCGTCGGGTCGGCCTCGTCGG
>JBGTIA010000394.1:0-4440 GCA_041745835.1 Ilumatobacteraceae bacterium
GGACGAGTCGCTGCGGTGGCGGCGATGAATCGGGGTCCGCCCAGTCGTCGAGGCCGAATCGTGCGAGGCCGTGGACGACCGGTCCGAGCTCTCGGCCGCGCGCGGTGAGGGCGTACACGGTGCGAGCCGCGGGCGGCGGGAGCTCGACCTGTTCGACGATCCCCGACGCGACCAACATCTTCAGGCGGTCGCTGAGCAGGTTGGGCGCCAGCCCCTCGAGCCCGTCTCGCAGATCGCTGAACCGCAGCGCACCGAACAACAGGTCACGCACGATCAGCAACGTCCAACGCTCACCGACCACGTCGAGCGCGCCCGCTACGGGACACGGTTGACCGTAGGTTCGCCGAGAGTTCACGCTGCGTTCAGTCATGGTAGAAAATTCTGCCTTGTCTGGTTGAGAATCTAGTACTACGTTCGCCATGTCGAGATGTCGGGGCGAAGCGGTCGGTTCCGACGCGAGTGCCAGGGAAGGAACCCATGACAACGATGACGTCCTATCCGAACGGTGTGCCGAGCTGGATCGATCTGGCGACGCCGGATCCGGCAGCGTCCAAGGAGTTCTATGCGGCGTTGTTCGGCTGGGAGTACGACGACCAGCCGACCGACCAGGAGGGCACCGACTACACGATGGCCCTGCGCAACGGTCACAGCGCCGCCGGGATGATGCAGCTGTCTCCCCAGATGGCCGCGGGTGGCATGCCCCCGGTCTGGAGCACATACGTCGCCGTCGACGACCTCGACGCCACCGTCGCTCAGGTCGAGGCCGAGGGCGGCGCAGTGATGCAGCCGCCGATGGACGTGATGGACGCCGGCCGAATGGCCGTGGCAGCAGATCCTTCAGGAGCGGTGATCTGTCTGTGGGAGGCCTCCAACCACATCGGCGCCGAGGTCGTGAACGAACACGGAGCCTTCTCGTGGAGCGAACTCATCACACCGAACCCTGCAGCCGTCGCGCCGTTCTACGGAGCCGTCTTCGGCTGGACGGCCGAGACCGTGCCGATGGATTCCGGCGAGTACACGGTCTTCCACGTGGCGGAGGGCAACGAGAACGGGATCGCCGGCGCAATGGCACCGCCGATGGAGGGCATGCCGGCGTTCTGGGGCGTCTACTTCAACGTCGACGACGCTGCAACCACGGTCGCCGCCGCTCGCGAACTCGGCGCCCAGATCATGATGGATGCCACACCGATGCCAGGTGTCGGCACCCTCGCGACGATCGTCGATCCGCAAGGTGCCGCCTTCTCGATCATGTGCCCGGAGTAACGCAGGCGACCCGAACTTTCGGCGAACCCGCACGACGCACCGTTTCACGCCAGAAATCGCCCTCCGATGAGCGAAACGACCGTATGTGGGCGGTTGGCTCATCGCACACACCCGTCCGTCGCACTCGTGCGACTCACACGTTGCGGAAGGTGATGCTGAGCCGAGGTCCGGCGTGGCGGACCTTGGGCACCGTGTGCTCCCAGTCGTGCTGACAGGCGCCGCCCATCACGAGCAGGTCGCCGTCGCCGAGACGCCACGAGCGTGACGACCCTCCGCCGCGCGGTCGCAACCGCAACAGCCTCGGGCATCCGACACTGACGATCGCCACGATCGGGTCGGTGACGACGTGCCGATGGCGGTCGCCGTGCCAGGCAACCGAGTCGTGACCGTCGCGGTAGAGGTTGAAGCCGATCGAGTGGAACTCCTCGCCGTAGCGCGTCGACAGCAACTCGCGCATCTCGGCGAGCATCGGCATCGGCTCGGGGAGGCCACCGTCGATGTGCCACCAGGCCGACAATCGCGGTTCGTCGACGAGGCGATCGAACATCTGGATGTCGGTGCGCTGGCGGAGCGGCAGTGACTGCACGAGCTCGTCGAACACGGCATCGGCACCCTGCAGCCATCCACGGACCACATCGAGCCACGACCGTTCATCCAGCCGGATGCGCTCCACCGCCGCGAACGACGCATCGACCGAGGGTTCGAGCAGCCCGAACAACGACCCCTGGCGGGCAGCGAGTCCATCCGGAACGACCACACGCCCAGTCTACGAACGTACGTTCGACAGATCAACCACAGATCAACCAACTGTCACGTTTGACCCGGCACAGTGTGAGAGTTCACTCGGCCCAGGACTTGATCTTCTCGATCGTGTCCAGGGGGTTGGGGCCGTGCGGGTTGACGTTCAGGTAGGTCACGCCGACATCCTTGAACACCTGGATGCGCTCGCGGACATGGCCCTCGTCGCCGATCAACGCCGACAGGTCGATGTACTCGTCGGGCACCGCAGCGATCGCCTCGCCACGCTTGCCCGACAGGAACAGGTCCTGGATCTCGGCGGCTTCCTGCTCCCACCCGTAGCGCACGAACAGGTCGTTGTAGAAGTTCTTCGACTTCGCGCCCATGCCACCGACATAGAACCCGATCAGCCCGCGGGCAGCCTCGCGCGCCTCGTCGACGTGGGCGCCCGAGCCGAGCGCAACCGTGCCGCCGGCAATGATCTCCAGCGGTGCCTTGTCCGGATCGCGCTTGGCCGTTCCAGCGGCGAGCGCATCACCCCACACCTGCTGGAAGCGGTCGGGGACGAAGTGGATCGTCTGCCAGATGTCCGCGACCTCCGCGGTGAGTTCGACGTTCTTCGGCCCGATCGTGGCGAGCGAGATCGGGATGTCCTTTGCCGGCGGACGGTCCATGAACTTGATCGGCTTGCCGAGTCCCGTGCCGCCGTCGGCGAGTGGCAGCTGATACGTCGCACCGTCGTGCGCCACCTTGTCGCCGCTCCACACCTTGCGGCAGATCTCGATGGTGTCGCGGGTGCGGCCGATCGGCTTCTCGAAGGGCACGCCGTGCCAGCCCTCGATCACCTGCGGGCCGGACGTTCCCAGACCGAGAATGAACCGACCGTCAGACAACGCGTCGAGCGTCGCGGCCGTCTGCGCGATCAGCGCCGGACTGCGCGAGTAGAGCGGGATGATGCCGGTCATCAACTTCACCGTCGACGTCTGACCGGCGAGAAACCCGAGCGTGGAGATGAGGTCGTAGCCGTAGATCTCCGCTCCCCAGATCAGGTCGACGCCGGCGGATTCGAGGTCCCGTGCCTGCTGGGCGAGCTTCTTGGGGTCACCGTTGAACCCGATGGTGGTGGAGATCTTCATCGCCGTGCCTTTCGTCGAAGTGTCGACACCGACCGTAGTGATCCGGTCCGGCCCGTCCGCAGTCCGTCAGGCGAGGGGCCCGTCAGGCGGAGGGACCGCGAGGCGAAGGGACCGGTAAGCGAAGAGGTCCGTCAGGCGAAGGGACCGCCGGGGGCGAAGGCGTACTCGGCGAACCGCTCGCCGATGCGCCGGTAGCCGACGCTGTTCGGGTGGAGTCCGTCGGGCAGGTCGTCGACATCGTCGGCGCCGAACAGTTCGTGACCGTGGAGGTAGTGGAGATTGGTGTCGCCGCTCGCGTTGCGCTGCACCACCAACCGCTCGAGCAACGTGCGGATACGCACCAACGAGAGCGCACCCATCATCAGCTCGTCCGGTCGTTCGATGACGTCGAATCGGCCGTCGGGGTTCGGCAACGTCGGGCCGGGATGGTCCTCGGCGGCCGGACAGATGATCGAGCTGATCACGACGAGCGGTGTGTCGGGGTGGCCATCGCGGATCGTGTCGAGCAGGCCGTGCACGGCGGGGACGAACACGCGCTCGCGCATCGAGTCGCCGTTGACGAGGTTGATCCCGAGCTTCAGGCTGATCAGGTCGGCGGGGAGGTCGCGGATCGTGCGGGCGGCGAACTGGTCGAGCTGGCACTGTCCGGCGAGTCCCAGGCTGTAGAGGTCGACGTCGGCAGCGCGGGCGACGACTGCCGGCCATGTGCCGGTCGGGTGCTCGGCTTCCATGCAGTGGCTGATCGAGCTGCCGTAGTGCACCCACAGCGGACGGTCCGACGGCGGGGGCGACTCGATCGTGGCGCTCTCGTCGAGGCGGAGTGACCGCAACATGCACGACGCGTTCTGCGCCAGCCAGATCTCCACATGCTTGCTGCCAGCGGCCAGCTCGTCGAAGCGGATGACGGTCGGGTGACCGTGCACCATCTCGAACTCGGTCGCAGCGCGGTCAGGGAACCGGATCACGTCGGTTTCCGTCAATACCTCGCTCGCCGCCAACTCACCGTCGACGACGAGGTCGATCGTGGCGGTGTGCGGCGCGATACCGGCGTACTCGAGCCGGGTGAACACCGCCTCCAGTTCGATCAGCGTCGCGTCGGTGACGAACTCGAGCCGCCCGCCCGACGGCATCGACGACACGAACCCGATCGCCGGGTCGACCAACTGCGCCCGCGCCCATGCCGGCAGACGCTCGGTGAGCGCGCCACGTTCCATCAGCGTCGTGTCGCAGATGCCGGCAAGCCGGACGCGCGGATCGCCGGCGCGGAGGTCGAGCGAGATCACGCTCCGGGCCGGGAACGGCC
>JBGTIA010000395.1:0-1991 GCA_041745835.1 Ilumatobacteraceae bacterium
CCGTCGAGGTCGATGTCGGTGGTCATCCCGGCAGTCTTGCCGATTCAGACGTCGCGGCGCATCGGCAGGCTCGTGCGCCACTCGCCGTCGAGGTCGTGCAGCGCCGCCGCCACGGCCGGTGCCGGCGGCACGAGACCGATCTCGCCGACGCCCTTGATGCCGAACGGTGAGCGAGGCTGGGGCACCTCGACCAGGTGTACCTCGATCTCGGGGACGTCCTTGGCGCGCAGGATGCCGAGCGACCGCAGGGTCATGTTGGTCGGGAAACCCGTCTCCGGATCGGTCGGGAAGTCCTCGCTCAGCGCGTAGCCGAGACCCATGTGCACCGACCCCTCGACCTGGCCCTCGACCAGCGTCGGGTTCACTGCCTTGCCGACGTCGTGGACGGCAACGACCTTCTCGATGTCGCCGGATTGAGGATCGGCGATCACCAGCTGCGCCGCGAAGCTGAACACGGCGTGGATCGTCGGGTTCGCGATCGACGGGTCGCCGAGCTTCTGGGTCCAGTCGACGACGTACTCACCCTCGTAGTCGACGTCGATCTCGCAGCCGCCGGCCAACGCTGCCGCCGCCGCATCACTCACCGATCCGGCCACCATGAGCGTTCCTCGCGAACCGGTCGTCTGGCCGAAGCCGAGTTCGCGGGTCGTGTCGACGATGACGTCGATGCGCGCCGGGTCGACACCCAGCTCCTGCGCCGCAACCTGCAACGCGACGGTGTGGACGCCCTGGCCCATCTCGGTCCAGCCGTGCCGTACCTCGATCCGACCCGGCGCGTCGCCCGCCGGCGCCAGGAACCGGATGACCGCCTTCGACACCTCGCGGAATCCGTTGCCGAGTCCGGAGTTCTTCAAGCCGAGCCCGAGCCCGACCGCCTTGCCGGCAGCGAGTGCGTCGTCGTAGGCCGCCTTGATCTGATCGAGGCACGTCTCGGCACCGCCCGCGCCGTCGTCCATGATCTGGCCAGGCCCCCACTCCTCGCCCGGCCGGATCACGTTGCGTTTCCGGATCTCCCACGTGGAGATGCCGACCTGTTCCGCCAGCCGATCGAGCACCCCTTCGAGTGCGAACTGTGCCTGGTTGGCGCCGAAGCCTCGGAACGCACCGCAGACCAGATTGTTGGTGCGCACGGCGATCGTCTCGATGTCGAGCGCCTGCCACCGGTACGCCCCGCAGGCGTGACCAGCCGCTCGCTCGAGCACCTTCATCCCGACGCTGGCGTACGCGCCGGAGTCGCCGATGCCACGCACCTTGAGCGCGGTGAGCTTGCCCTCGGCATCACACCCCGCCCAGTACTCGAGCTCGATCGGGTGCCGCTTGGCGTGCATCCGGAGGCTCTCCTCGCGTGACAGCGTGCACTTCACGGGGCGGTCGAGCTTCCACGCGGCGAGCGCCGTCTGGGCCTGGTTGCTCATGTCCTCCTTGCCACCGAACGCGCCACCGTTCGACACCAACTCGACGGTCACGCGAGAGGGGTCGAGGTCGAGCACTGCAGCGATGTCGTTGCGGTCGTCCCACACGCCCTGTCCGCCGGAATAGACGTGCAGCTGTAGCGAGCCACCCTCGCCGGTCGGAACGGCGACCGTCGACTCCGGCTCGAGGAACGCGTGCTCGACGCGCTGGGTGTGGAACGTCTCGTGCACGGTGAACGCGCTGGCAGCGAAGGTCGCGTCGAAGTCGTCGCCGCGCGTGTACGCACTCGTCGACAGCACGTTCGAGTCGGTGCCCCACACCGACAGCGGTGCGGTGTCGGCCAGCGCTTCCCGAGCGTCGGTGTTCGGCCGGTGGACGTCGTAGGTCACCTCGACCAGTTGGGCGGCGGCACGGGCGTGGTCGCGGGTATCGGCGACGACGACGGCGAGCACGTCACCGGCATACGACGTGCGTCCGCCGACCGGGATCAGCACCGGCCAGTCCTTGTTGATCAACCCGACGCGCAACTCACCCTGCAGGTCGTCGGCGGTGAACACGGCCTCGACGCCGGTTGACGC
>JBGTIA010000396.1:0-3786 GCA_041745835.1 Ilumatobacteraceae bacterium
TCGATCCCGCAGGGCACGCCTGCTCGGTGTCGCTCCGCTTGCCGACGAAGCAATGCATCCGCGTCGGGCTCCGGCTCGCCGGATCGCTGCCCGGATGGGGCGGACGCGTCAGCGTCGGCGTGTCGCGCCTTGACGCAGACCGGAACCGGACAGTTGCTCCTGCCGCACGGCCCGCCCTTCGCGTGGGCCTGCACTTGTGCGTCGGCCTTGCGTTGCGCCTTTTTCAAGCGCCGGCGTTCACGAAGCGGCGCACAGGTCTCGCAGCTGCGCATCTTGCAGATGTGTCCTCGTGCATGGGCGATCGACTGCTGTTGCTCCGGCGTGACCTGCGGTGCGTCGGCTGCCACCTTCGCGTTCGTGGAGGGACGCGGCGTTCCGCTCTGTGGCGCTCGGGGAACCGGATGCTTGACCATGGTGACCCGAGTATCGCCGCCGGCGCACGCAGACCCACCTCGTGGCGACCTGGCACAGGCGACCAGCTCCCGGATCCGCTGCCCGTCACCGGGCGGTCGTGTCGAATCTAGGGTGGCGGCCATGGGCCGTACCTACACCGACGCCGAGCAACTCGAGCGCGTCTACACCACGATGTTCGACGCCGTCGCCGACGACGACTCGATGGACACGCTGGTCGACGCCCAGATGGTGATCAACTTCCGGCTCAACGATCCCGACGCCGACATCTGGGTCGACGGCCGCTCGCGACCGGTCGTCACGACGTTCGAACCGATCGACGGGGTCGACGCCACGCTGACCGCGAGGCTCAGCGCCAATTCGATGCACGAGCTGCTGCTCGGCACGCTCCCGCTCGGCAAGGCGTTGCTCTTCCGCAAACTGAAGGTGTCGGGCTCGAAGTCGAAGGCGATGGGTCTCGAACCCCTCCTCCACGCCTGCCAGGCCGTCTACCCCCACATCGCCGCGGATGCGCTCCGCTGAGGCTGTCACCATCCACCTGGCCCGTTCTCGTGAACTCGTGCGCGAACTATTCGCGCACGACTTCACGAGAAGGATCGAGCGGAGGGCGGCGGGGTGGATGCTCAGGTCAGCGTGTCGCGCGGTACGTCGCCGCTCGACCGCTCAGTCCGCCGCGACGAATCGAACGATCAGCTCCGCCACGGTGCTGCGCTCGTTCCGTGGGTTGGCGCTGCCACCGCACAGCCAGCGTCCGGCCCGGGCCATTCGGTCGTCGAGCACGTCGCCGTGGCCCATCGAGGCGATCACCAACGGGGGCCGGCACCCAGGCGGATGTTTCGTCCAGCCGACTTCGCCGACATCGGCGTGGTGTCAGGCGAGCGCGAGAAGGCGAGCCACGCGGGGGTCGTCGGGGCCGAGGTAGTGGACCAGCACACCAGCGACGGCCTCGACGTCGAGGGTGCCGGCCATCTGCATTTCCTCGAGGTCTGCCCAGTCCTTCGTCCGATCGAAGAACGCCTTGAACACTGCGAGGTCTCGGCAGGCGAGGAACGGAATGTCGTTTCCTGCGAAGGGCTCCCACCGGATGCGTTCACCGACGTCGGCGTGGAACGGTGTGGTGTCGAGGAACACGTCGACCGGTGTGCTCGACCACCAGAGGCGGGTCTGACCGTCGGATTCGAGCTGCGCGACCGCCGCGTCGGTGGACGAGATCTCCGGGGGCAGCCCTGCGAGGAGATCACCAGCGCGCTGGGCGGGGACGAACACGTTGACGTCGATGTCGATGGTGCCGCGTGCGCGTTGCGTGCACCAGGCAAGCGCGAGCGCGCCACCGAATGCATGGGGCAGGTGTGCGGCGTCGAGCGCCTGGTGGATCGCGACGATCTTGACCGCCAGAGAGGGCGCGTCCGTCATGCGACCGCACCGAACTTGGGGGCGGTGAGCGTGCGGGTGTGGCGCGCCGGGAACATCTCGGCCAAGTCGAGCACCTCGACGAGCTCGCGCCCGCGGGCGACCGGATCGGCCGCGACGTCGGGTGGTCGTGGCGTGAGCGTGACGTCGACGCGGAATCCGCACGCAGTGAGAATCCGATCGAGAGTGTCGACGTTGGGCGTCTTGCGAGCCTGCTCGTAGGCCGCGAGGGTCGAGTGCGAGGTGTGGGCGCGCTGAGCGAGTTCGCGCAAGGTGAGACCCGCCCGCCGCCTCGCCATCCGGATCAACCGTGCTGCATCCACATCCCACACCATAGCCCCACTGGTATTCCTTTGGATACCGACATGGCAGCGCCCCCGGGCCGCGAAGCGACCGGGAGCGATGCCCTACGGTGCAGGCAATGGTGACGAATCACGACAGCCCGCCCGACGACCAGCCCGGTGGGCGACCTCCGGATTCGATCGAGACGATGGCGGTGTGGGGCGGCGAGGAGCGCTACCTGCTCGACCGAGCGACGCAGGTCCCCGTCGTGCACAGCGTCGGCTTCGGGTACGAGGACGTCGACGAGTGGCTCGACGTCGCCACCGGTGCGGCCCCCGGTCACATCTACGGTCGCAACACCAACCCGACCGTCGCAGTGTTCGAGGAGAAGCTGCGGATGCTCGAAGGTGCCGAGGCGGCCACCTCGGCGTCGACGGGCATGGCCGCGATCTCCAACATGCTCCACGCCCTCCTCGAACCTGGCCAGCGTGTGGTGTCGGTGAAGGACACCTACGGCGGCACCAGCATGCTGTTCACCAAGTACCTCCCGAGGGTCGGGGTGGGAGTCGAACTGGTCGACACGACCGACGCCGACGGCGTCGAGCAGGCGATGGACCGGGGCTGCGACCTGCTGTACCTCGAGACGCCCACCAACCCGACGTTGAAGATCATCGACCTGCCGCGTCTGCTCGCCGCTGGCCGTGACCGCGGGGCCGTGACCGTGGTCGACAACACGTTCGCCACGCCGGTACTCCAGCAGCCGCTGGCGCTCGGCGCCGACCTCGTCGTGCACAGCGCCACCAAGTTCCTCGGGGGACATGCCGACGCACTCGGCGGTGCGGTCGTCGGGCGTGGCGATCTGGTCGAGGCCGTCTTCCGCTACCGGGAGATCAACGGTGCGACCCTCCATCCGGAGGCGGCGTATCTCCTCCTGCGAGGGATGAAGACGCTCCATCTCCGCGTCGAGCGGCAGTCGGCCAACTCGATGGCGGTCGCCGAGTTCCTCGACGCTCACCCGAGGGTCACGACGGTCAACTATCCGGGGCTGACGAGCCACCCCGGGCACGAGATCGCGAAGCGGCAGATGTCTGGTTGGGGAGGGGTGCTGAGCTTCGCGCTCGACGGAAATCTCGAAGCCGTGAAGAAATTCCTCCCCCATCTGCGTCTCGCTCACCGCGCGGCGAATCTGGGCGCGGTGGAGACGACCGTCGGGCCGCCGGCCACGACGAGTCACGTCGAGTGCTCACCGGAGGAGCGTGCCGCCCTCGGCATTCCCGAGGGCCTCGTGCGGTACTCGGCGGGGATCGAGTCGGCCGACGACTTGATCGCCGACCTCGACCAGGCCCTCGCGAGGCTCTGAGCGAACGATGGGTCCGCTGCACGATGGCCACCTGGCACAGCGAGCGCTTGCCCTCGTCGCCGCGCCGTCGGAGACGGGCTGCGAGCATCCGGCGATCGACCTGATCACTTCGTGGTTGGAGCCGGTGGCCGACGACGTCGACCGGTGGGTCACACCGATGTCGGAGCTCGAGATGGACCCCGCCTATCCCGGTCGGGAAGTCGAGCGCGACGAGGTGCCGGTGGTGGCGGCGCGCGTGGCCGGCACCCGGCCGGGTCCCACCGTGGTGCTCACCGGACACGTCGACGTCGTACCGGTCGGCGACCGGGCGAAGTGGTCGCGCA
>JBGTIA010000397.1:0-3538 GCA_041745835.1 Ilumatobacteraceae bacterium
ACGGCCCTCGTTGGTGGCGGTCGTGATGGCGTCGCTGATCGCCTTGTGGTTGCCGCCGTGCCCGTTCACCAGCACGACACCGGCCGCCCAGTCGGCGCTGCGGATCAGTTCCACGATCACCGACGTCATCACCTGCGAACCGATCGACAGTGTGCCCGGGAAGCCGGCGTGCTCGCCCGACGCGCTCACGCTTATCGTCGGGCCGATCATCAGGCCGTCGGTGTGGTGGACGGCGCGACCGGCGAGCTCCTCGGCGATGATCGTGTCGGTCGCGATGGGCAGGTGGGGGCCGTGCTGTTCGGTCGAGCCGACCGGCACGAGGACGATCGGGGAGGGAGCCCCGTCGTCACTGCGCCGACGAGCGATGCCGTCGACCTCCGGCCATGTCGCGTCGCCCAGCCGCATCGCGAAACGTCAGTCCGATCCGGGCTGCGCCGAGACGGCAGCGTCCATGTAACCCCAGTCGCGGAGCTGGTCGAGGATCTTCGTCGCCGCCGCTGCGGGGTCGAGCGTGACCAGTTCGGCGTGGACGTCGCCGCCCCCGACGTCGAGGATCTGGCGGACCCGGTCGAGCGATCCCCCGGCTGGTGCGGGTACGACCCGGGCACGAGGCCGGTACGGGTGGATCTCGGCTTCCGGAAGTCGTCCGTGTGGTCCACGGATGGTCTCGATGGCGACGGTGCGCGCCGTCAGCGACGCCGCCAGTGAGGCTCGTCGGAGGGTCGCCGCCGACCCCTCGACCGACAGGACCGCAGGTGGCGTGACGTCGAGGATCTCGCGTCGCCCGCCGTCGAGGCGACGCACGACACGAAACGCTTCAGTCCGTGTTCCGGATCGAGCGGATCGAACTTCGAGGAGTCCGAGTGCCTGGGCGCTCGACAGTTCGTCGGCGAGGAACGCCGGGACCGAGCCGGTGCCGCGGTCGAGGGAATAGTCACCGCACACCACGAGGTCCTGGTCTCCGAGGTGCTCCGCCAACGCCACGGCGACCACGTGGCTGTCGAGTTCGGTCGACGCATCGACGCGGACCGCAGATGTCGCGCCGGCGGCGATCGCGTCGCGGAGGACGTCGTCGGCGCTGGCGGGTCCGAGACAGATCACGGTGACCTCGCTCGACTCGGATGCCGCTCGCTTCTCGTCGGCGATCGTCAGGGCAACCTCGAGTGCGGCCTCGTCGGCGGCGGAGACGCCAGACCATCGTCGGTCGGCCTCGCGCTCGCGGTCGAGCGACACCCACTTCCAACAGACGGCGATCCTCACGATGGCGACCTCCCCCGCTCGGTCAGGTGCGTTTGAAGACGACACCGTGGCCGCCTTCGGGATAGGTCCAGGTGATCGCACCCTCCTCGTTGCACACGAGGTAGCACGTGCCGCACTCGAAGCACTGTTCGTAGTTGAAGAGGATGCCGCCGTCGCTCGTCGGGACGAAGAGATTCGCCGGGCACGCCACCACGCATCCTCGCGTCGAGCAGTCGGCGCAGATCTCGTCGTCGACGGTGATGTGGGCGCGCTCATGGACGTCGAATCGGGTCGTTCCGATCAGATCCTCGAAGGAGAGCTCGGGCCAGCGCTCGATCATCCGAAGCTCCGCAGCCCGTCGAGTGCGTCGCTCGCGAGATCCTTGAGCTTCACCCCGGCGCGTTTGCGCTCCTCGTTGAGGATGCGCCGCAACCCGGGCTTGGGCGCAGGATTGTCGACGCGGAACATGCGCTCCACCGTATTGGCGATCATGTGCGGATAGAGATGTTGGACACGATCTGACAGCACCAGCGACGGTGCACGACGCAGTTTGCGGTGGTCGCGGAGCACGAATGTGTCGTTCAGCCGACGCTCGTAGCCGGCGAGCCCGACGACCGACGTGTCGCCGGCCTCGAACGCTTCGGCGGCGGCCTCGGCTGCGTACATCCCACTGGCCATGGCGAAGTTCACGCCCTCCAGGAAGAGGCCGGCGGCGAGGCACAACGCAGCAGCATCACCGGCGATCAAGATCCCGTCGCCTGTCATCTTCGGCATCATCGCCAGACCTGCCTCGGGGATGACGTGAGCGGAGTACTCCTTGATCTCGCCGCCCTCCACGAGCGGGGCGATGCCGGGATGCGCCTTCAGATTGGCGATGATCTCCTCGGGCCGAAGCTGCTGCGCAGCGAGCTTCGGGAGCTTGAGCACGACGCCGACTGCCAATGTGTCGAAGTTGGTGTAGACGAAGCCGCCGCCGCTCACGCCCGACGTGCCGCCGAGGATCTCGATGTCGACCCCTTCGCGGTCGCGGACGCCGAAGCGCTCGTCGATGACGTGTTTGGGAAGCGCGATCGTTTCCTTGACGCCCACGGTGTAGTTGGCCGCATCGACCTCGCCGTACATCCCGGCTTCCTTGGCGAGGAAGCTGTTGACCCCGTCGCAGGCGATCACGAGACGAGCGTGGAGGTCGCCGTCGGGGCGGTCGGTCGTGACCCCGATGACGTGGCCGCGCTCGTCGCGGAGCAGGCCGGTGGCCGTGGTGGACACCACCAGCTGGGCGCCGTCGGCCTCGGCCTTGCTCGCCAACCAGTGGTCCCAGTCGGGTCGGAACGCCGTGGCCCCGTTGTACGGAGGCTTCCCCCAGCTCGCCGCACGGAAGTCGACGGTGAGTGCTTGGGTGTCGGTGAGCACCATCGTGGAGCGACGGGTGATCCAACGCTGGATCGGCGCCTCGTTCCACCACTCGGGATGCAACTGGTCGAGGATGCGCGGGTACACCACACCGCCGTACATGTTCTTGGCACCCGGGAACGAACCGCGTTCGAGCAGGATCACGGAGTAGCCCTTGCGCGCGAGCACGGTCGCCGCCGCCGAGCCGGCAGGACCCGCGCCGACGACGATCACGTCGACCGAGGGCACGTTCGGCTGCCCGTCTGACTGGGTCGTCACGACGCCTCCTGCGCAGACACCGGTCCGCCGGCGTTCGCCGCGTCGAGTTGGTGGAGGAGTTCGTCGAGCGTCTCGTTCGCGTCGGCGACGATCGCCAGGTCGGACATCATCATCATCGGGCAGTGCGGGTCGGTGTTGACGCTGATGATGTGATCGGGATGGCCGAGGCCGCTCGTGTGCTGCACCGCGCCACTGACACCGAACGACAGGTAGAGCTCGGGATCGACGACCACGCCGGTGGTGCCGATCTGGCGATCGTGGTGCACCCATGTTCGGTCGGTGATCACCCGGGTTGCTCCCATCACACCACCGATGGCGACGGCGAACCGGTCGAGCTGGTCGAATCGGTCGTGGCTCTCCAGGCCGGCGCCACCGCCGACGATCCGATGCGCTTCGGTGAGGTCCATCGTCTGCACGTCGGGCGGAAGTACCTCGACCACGTGCGCATCGTGCATGTCGCCGACGGGTGATGCACTGTCGAGGTCGAGACGGTGCACCGAGGGTGGCGCGTCGAGTGTCAGCCCGCCGCGCGTGTTCGGCTGCAGGGTGGCGACGAAGGGGCCGGTCGGGCGGAGTTCGTGGAGTTCCAGGCCGCCCCGACGGGCGACGCGGACGCGATGGGCGCGGACCT
>JBGTIA010000398.1:0-1581 GCA_041745835.1 Ilumatobacteraceae bacterium
TGGTGACGAGCGTGATGCCGTCAGTGACGGACGCGATGAGGCTGCGGGCCGGCGTGACGTAGTTGGTGACAAGCGCGACGTCGCTGGTGACCGGCGAGACGTCGCAGCGGCGCAGCGCGATTTCGATGCCGACGAGCGGGATCGATTCGCTGATCAGTTCGGAGACCGGGAGCGTGCGTCCAAGGCCGACGGCATCGATCGATTGTCTGCGGCGAACGCGGCTGCCTCAGACCGCAGCCACGCATCACACGACCGGCACGCTGCGGCCGCCGATCGCCGAGCGGGCGCCGACGAACGTTCCCATGCAGCGAGCGATCGACAGACCTCGACGACCGACCGCGGAGCAGGAGCCGACGAACGGTCCCATGCTGCGAGTGATCGACACACCTCGACGACCGACCGCGCAGCGGGCGCCGACGAACGTTCTCTCGCTGGGAGCGATCGACACACCTCGACGACCGACCGCGGAGCAGGAGCCGACGAACGCTCCCATGCTGAAGGTGATCGCAACGCTGCGATTGCGGATCGCGGAGGAGGGTCCGCCGATCGATCGGGTGCTGTCAGCGACCGACACACCTCGATGACCGATCGCGGATCCTCCGCACGCGCACGTCAAGAGGCTCTGCTCGACGGCCTGACAGGCGCGTACCGGCGAGGGTCAGGTGCGCTGCAACTGGAACGCGAAGTGGCGAGGGCGCACCGATCCAATGAGCCTCTTACCGTGGTCTTCGTCGATGTCGACGGGTTGAAGTCGATCAACGACTCTCAGGGCCACGCAGCCGGGGACCGAATACTCAGGCGTGTCGTCGATTCGATCCGCGACAACCTGCGCTCGTATGACCTCATTATCCGATACGGCGGCGACGAGTTCGTCTGCGTGCTGCCCGGCCCCGCGATCCCCACCGCAGCCGCGAGATTCGAGCAAGTGAACGCCAGCCTGGCCGAGGGTGATGGTCACGGGTCAGTGAGCGTAGGACTGGCTGAACTGCTGCCGAACGACACAGTCGAGACCCTCGTCTCCCGAGCGGACTCAGCGCTGTACGAACAGCGACGCAACAGATCGATGCGTCCGTCGCCTCCGCAACGGTGAGGCCGCTACCCCGAGCTGAGCCGCTGGACTCACAGTCCCGTGTACCTCTCCAACTCGGATCGCTCGGCCTCGACCAGCTCGACGTCTCAGACATGGACCTAAACGCCGCGAGCCATCGGTGCCCCGAGGTCAGCGCCAACGGCGGTGTGAACACATGGCGGTCACCACCGGTGCGGTAGGCGTGGAGGCAGAACCGGGCCCCATCAGCGAACACAAACCAGAGGGCGACCACGACTACTGCCAGCATCCCGACTACCCCATGACCAGTGCAACGCATTGCATCTCGGCGCCGAACGAGTCGTCGTTCCCGTTGTGTCTTCCCGACGGGGTCAGCGGTCGAGCACTTCACGGATGCCGGCGAGGATGGTCGCTTCGGAGAACGGCTTCTCGACCAGCACGACGTTGGGATCGAGGGAGCCCTTGTTGGACAGCACCCGCTCGGCGTACCCGGACATGAACACCACCCGGGTGCCGGGCCGCATCGCCCGCAC
>JBGTIA010000399.1:0-9303 GCA_041745835.1 Ilumatobacteraceae bacterium
GGGATCGAAACGCATGCGCGATGGATGCCGCAGCGAACCCATGGCAACGGCCCCACCCCGCGCGACCGGCACGTTGCCATCGGCGACCTGTGCGACCTCGTGCTCGTCGACACCCGACTCGGTGGCCGCGAGGCGCAGGTCGGCGACGGTGGACCTGCAGTTGGACCGACCGATGCGCAGAGCCCCCGGCTGCTCACCGACGAACAGTGGGAGTGGCTCGACGACATCTTCGGTCGGTCGACGGCCTCGTGGATCCTCCTCGCGTCGCAGGTGCAGGTCGCACCGCTGCGCCTCGGGTGGTGGCCGACCCGTTCAGGATCGGGCCGACTGCCGTTCCGGCTCGCTCCGATCGTCAATCCCGACCAGTGGGACGGTTACCCAGCCGAGCGGACGCGTCTCGTCGACATGCTCGACCGTCACGATCGTGACGACGTGGTGATCCTCAGCGGCGATCTGCACGGCCGCTTTGCGATGTCGCTCCGGCGGGGCGGGCGCCCTGACGTCGCCGAGGTGACCACGCCGTCGATCTCGGCGCCCACGTTCGGCTCGATGCTCGATGCGCGCCTCCCGATCCCGAGCCGGTGGACGGCGAGATGGATGATGGCCATCAACCCGCACATCCACCACCTCGACCTGGAGCATCACGGGTCGACGGTCATCGATGTCGACGCCGACACGATCCGCATCAGCGACGCCGTTCGCCCCGGCAGCTGGGACTGGACGCTGCATCGGCGCGATCAGCGCGCTCCTCACTGATCGTCCACCGGCGAATCCGGGCGCGAAATCGGGCCCGGTGAGGTGCGCTCCCGTTGGCGGGGAAAGGCTTGGATCAGTCGACAGGACCAGTTGCGGTCTTGCGTCCTGGATCCCTCGTTGGTCACCTCATCGGACCCACGACCATGCTCGCGCCGCCCCCCCGAAAAGGCAAGCGTCCAAGCGTCCGTTCTCGTGAACGCGTGTCGGAACTCTTCGCGCACGCGTTCACGAGAAGCGATGGGGAACGGTCGGGGAGCGTCAGAGGACGATGTTGACCATGCGGCCGGGGACGACGATGACCTTCTTCGGGGTCGCGCCGTCGAGGATCGCTGCGATCTTCTCGTCGGCGAGTGCCGTTGCCTCGATGGTCGTGGCGTCGGCGTCGGCAGCGACCTCGATGCGGCCGCGCACCTTGCCGTTGACCTGGACGGGCACCTCGATGGTGTCGTCGACGAGCAGCGCAGGGTCTGCTTGCGGGAACGCGACGTAGGTGATCGTGTCTTCGTTGCCGAGCTTGCGCCACAACTCCTCGGCGACGTGCGGCACGAGCGGCGACAGCATGATCACCGTCGGCTCGGCCACCTCGCGCGGGGTCGCGTCGAGCTTGGTCACGGCATTGTTCAGTTCGATCAGCTTGGCGATCGCCGTGTTGAACCGCAGCGCGTCCATCTCGGTGCGCACGGTGTCGATCGTGCGGTGCAGCAGCTTGCGGGTCTCGTCGTCGGCCGGGGTGTCGACCACCGTGCAGTCGCCGGTCTCCTCGTCGACCATGGTGCGCCACAGTCGCTGCAGGAAGCGGTACATGCCCACGACGTCGCGGGTCTCCCACGGACGGGAGGCGTCGAGCGGCCCGGTCGCCATCTCGTACAGCCGCAGCGTGTCGGCTCCGTACTGGTCGTACATGTCGTCGGGGGACACGGCGTTCTTGAGGCTCTTGCCCATCTTGCCCCACTCACGCTGAACAGGGCTTCCGAGATAGCTGAAGCCGACCTTGTCGTCGCCTTCGACCTTGGTGGCGTCGACGTAGATCTCGCGCTCGTCCTTGTAGGCGGCGGCCTGCACGTAGCCCTGGTTGAACAGACGGGCGTACGGCTCCCTGGACGACACGTGGCCGAGGTCGAACAGCACCTTGTGCCAGAAGCGCGAGTAGAGCAGGTGCAGCACGGCGTGTTCGACACCGCCCACGTACAGGTCGACGCCGCCCGGATGATCGGGGCGGACGTCGGTGCGGGGACCCATCCAGTACTTCTCGACCTCGCGGTCGACGAAGCGCAGCTCGTTGGTCGGGTCGAGATAGCGCATCTGGTACCAGCACGAGCCCGCCCACTGCGGCATCACGTTGGTGTCGCGGCGGTACACCTGGGGTCCGTCGCCGCGTTCGGGATACAGATCCAGTTCGACTTCGACCCAGTCACCCAACCGGTCGAGCGGGCTCTCCGGGTTGGAGAACTCGTCGTCGGCGTCGAAGGTCCGCGGCGAGAACGATTCGGTCTCGGGCAGCAGCACCGGCAGCATGTCGTCCGGCAGTGCGTGGGGACGGCCGTCGACGTCGTACACGATCGGGAACGGCTCACCCCAGTAGCGCTGGCGGCTGAACAGCCAGTCGCGCAGCTTGTAGTTGACGGTGGCCGAGCCGGCACGGTGGGCCTCGAGCCAGGCGTTCATCTGCTCGATGCCGTCGGCCTTGTTGTCGATCCCGTTCAGATCGAGTTCGTCGTTGGAGGACTGCACGTAGGGAGCGTCGCCGATGTACGCGACCGGCCACTGCGACGTGTCGATCGTCGGCTCGACGTCGTGTGACTCGAACCATCCGGCCGGCGGCCGTTGGATCGCAGGGATCGGCAGGTCGAACTTGCGGGCGAACTCGAAGTCGCGCTGGTCGCCGCACGGGACTGCCATGATGGCGCCGGTGCCGTAGCCCATCAGCACGTAGTCGGCGATCCACACCGGGATCTGCTCGCCGTTCACCGGGTTGGTGGCGGACGAGCCCGTGAACACCCCGGTCTTCTCGCGGCTGTCGTCCTGGCGTTCGAAGTCCTTCTTGGCGGCAGCAGAACGGCGATAGGCGGCAACGGCGTCGACCTGGTCGGGCACGGTCAGGCCGTCGACGAACGGATGCTCGGGCGACAACACCATGAACGAGGCACCGAACAGCGTGTCGGGGCGCGTCGTGAACACGGTGATCTCAGCGGCACGGCCGCCGTGCACCATCACGGGGAAGTGAACCTCGGCGCCGAAGCTGCGACCGATCCAATTGCGCTGCATCGTCTTGATCGCGTCGGTCCAGTCGAGCAGCTCGAGATCGTCGATCAGGCGGTCGGCGTAGCTGGTGATGCGCATCATCCACTGGCGCATGCTGCGCTTGAACACCGGGAAGTTGCCGCGGTCGCTGCGACCGTCAGAGGTGACCTCCTCGTTGGCGACCACGGTGCCCAGGCCGGGACACCAGTTGACCGGGGCTTCGCTCACGTAGGCCAGCCGGCGATCGTCGACGATGTCGGCGCGCTCGTCGACCGAGAGCTCCTGCCACGCTCGACCGTCGGGTGTGGCCCGGGCGCCGGTCTCGTACTCGGTGATCAGGTCGGCGATGGGTCGGGCGCGGTCCTGTTCGTCGTCGTACCAGGCGTTGAACACCTGGCTGAAGATCCACTGCGTCCAGCGGTAGAAGTCGGGATCGGTGGTCGACACGCTGCGGCGTGGATCGTGGGCGAGCCCCAGACGACGCAGCTGACGGCGGTAGGTCGTGACGTTCTGCTCGGTCGTGATGGCGGGGTGTTGGCCGGTCTCGACGGCGAACTGCTCCGCCGGGAGTCCGAACGCATCGAACCCCATGGCGTGCAGCACGTTGTGGCCGGTCATCCGCTTGAAGCGGGCGAACACGTCGGTGCCGATGAAACCGAGGGGGTGTCCGACGTGCAGGCCGGTGCCCGATGGGTAGGGGAACATGTCGAGGACGAACAACTTGTCGCCGCGTTCGGCGGCAAGCCCGGCGTCGGCGAGCGGGCCCGCGGTGTTGGGTGTCTCGAAGGTGTGCTGTTCGTCCCACCAGTCCTGCCAACGCAGCTCGATGTCCTGCGCGAGCGTCGCGGAATACCGATGAGGAGGGGAATCGCTGCTGGCCGTCGGGGGATTGGTCGCGTCGCTCATACCGGTCGACCAGCCTAGGCAACGCAGTCGCCGACGGCGGTCCTGCGAATGACGCAGACCAATCTCACCGACGCCGTGAGATCGTGTCTGTGACCATCTGACGATCCCCGGCCCAGCACGTATTCTGACGCGATGGCCCTGGAGATCGTCTGTCCGTCGTGCGGGACCGACGACGACGTCACCGGCGCCCCGCTCGACGGCGGCCAGATCCAACTGACGTGCTCGGCGTGCAGGGTCGAGTGGTCGCGTGACCCGCGGCCACGCTGCCCGAAGTGCGGCGGCGACGACCTGTATCACCGTCCGCAGGTGATCCTGGAAAGGTCACGGGGGAGCCAGATGTCGATCCAGGGCATCCACGTCGAGTACGGCTGCCACGCCTGCGACCCGGTCGACGTGAAGGTTCGCGGTGGCCGAACGACGCACCTGCCCGACCGCCTCGGCGGCAGACAAGGTTGACGGCACCGGTCCGTCTCGGGCGCGGTCGGAAACGGCTCACCACGTGATCGATGCCCTCCCTCCGCGGGTATCCACGACCGTGCGCGGTTGCAACACTACGTTGGGCGTCATGGACGAGAGGTCGGAGGAGCGAACACCGCGACAGCCCATCGCTGAACGTCGCATGGCGCCGCCCTCGCCGATGCGACGTCCCACCGCATTCCCGGTCCCTCCCGTCGTGCGGTCCAACCCCCAGCCGCTCCCGCCACCGGTGCCACCCGCCCCTCGCTCCGGCTCGATCCTCGATCGCCACCCAGTCGCCCCGCCGATCTCCATCACGCACGAACGATCCATCACCGGCGAGCTCGCCGAGGAGCTGTGGGAGGCCTACCTCGAGAAATTCGAACCACTGGCCGAGGTTGCCGTGCTCCGCCACCTGGACTCCCACGAGGAGATGCTCGCCCAATTTGCGAACCCCCGCATCCTGAAGCTCGTCGCATGGCAGGGCGCTCGACCGGTCGGGCTGGGCATGGTCACCAACTGCCTCGAGGACGTCGCCGAGATCTCACCTGCCTTCCTGCGCATGAAGTACCCCGAGTACAGCGCCCGGAACGCCATCTACGTCGGGATGCTCGTGATGGTCTCACCCGGGCAGCGCAGCCTCACTGCGTTCAGCCGGATCTACCTCGAACTGTGGCAGGTGCCTGCTCGCGTTGGCGGCATCCTCATCTTCGATGTCTGTGACTTCAACCGGGAGAACTTCGGAGCCGAGAAGGTATCCCGCCGCATCGCCAGCAATTTCCCGAAGTCATCGGTCGAGGTGCTCGATCGACAGACGTGGTACGTCGCCCACCTCCCCGAGCCACTCCCCGACGAACGGCTTCGCTGAGACGCTCCGGGCACCGACCACTCCACGCCGTCGCTCAAGGACGGCGGCTCACAGTGCCGCAACGGCGGGTACGGACTGCCCACTCGGCGCCGCGGGGCGCCGGTGACGCGAGGAGCTCTGGCACCATGACCGGCGGAGCCGCCGCTCCGAACAGATAGCCCTGGACCTGGTCGCATCCGAGGTCGACGAGATGCCGTGCCTGCTCCGCTGTCTCCACACCCTCCGCCACGAGGTCGAGGCCGAGCGCCGAGGTCATCGCCACGATGGCCGCAACGATCGACGAGTCGGACTCGTGCTGGCCGAGGCCGACCACGAACGATCGGTCGATCTTCACCATCGACACCGGGAATCGTTTCAGGTACGACAGTGACGAATAGCCCGTCCCGAAGTCGTCGACCGCGAGGCGCACCCCGAACGAACGGAGCGCTGTCATCACGGCGATCGTGGTGATGGAGTCGTCCATCATGGCTCCCTCCGTGATCTCCAGGCAGAGAGCGTCACCCGGGAGGTCGTATCGACGCAGGGCGTCGGCGACCGTATCCACGACGTCTCCTGCCCAGAGCTGGCGGGGTGAGAGGTTGACCGAGATGTAGAGATCCTCTGCGTCGGCCAGGTTCCGACGCAGCCACGCGAGGTGACGACAGGCCTCATCGAGCACGTGGCTCCCGAGCGGGACGATGAGTCCCGATTCCTCGGCGACCGGGATGAACTCGGCCGGCGAAATCATCCGACCGTCGACTTCCCAGCGGGCGAGCGCCTCGAGTCCGCGCACGCGTCCCGACGAAAGGCTCACGATGGGCTGGAACCACGCATGGATGTCGCCATGTTCGAGCGCTCGCCGCAGCATGCGTTCGAGCTCGACCCGTCGAGCGATGCTCTCGCGCATCGAGTGGTCGAACATCGTCACCGTGTTCCGCCCGGCGGCCTTCGACCGGTACATCGCCGTGTCCGCTTCCTGGATGAGGGTGGACGCTTCTCGGTTCCCGTCGTGACCGGTCATCGCGATGCCCACCGACACCGTGACGAACACCTCGCCTGCACCGAGCTCGAACGGACGGCGGAATGTCTGTCGAACTCGATCCGCGAGCTCGTGGGCGCTGTCGTGGTCGAGCCCGCGTGCGACGACGACGAACTCGTCGCCTGAGATACGTCCGACGAGGTCGTCGTCTCGGACGCACGACACGATTCGCTCGGCGGCCATCACGAGAAGTTCGTCGCCCACGGTGTGCCCCATGGAGTCGTTCACGAGCTTGAACTGGTCGATGTCCAGGAACATCAGCACGACCGACCCGGACTGATCCATGGACGTCAACTGCTCGATACGGTTCACGATCGCGGACCGGCTGGGGAGACCCGTCAGTTCGTCGTGGGTGGCTTGGTAGAACAGCGTCGCCTCCACCGCCGCCTGCGAGCGCATCGACCCTGCGATTCGCAGGACCGCAGCGGTCGCGAGGATGCCGCACAGCCCGACCGCCACGAACCGGTTTGCGGACTCGTCGCGGAACACCAACAACACGATCGGTGCCAGGAGGGCGGCGATCACCACTGCCAGCCGAGCGGGACTCAGCGTCCGGTCGGATCCGGGAGAGCGATGATCGAACAGCCGGATCGACGGATGCTGTGCAGCTGCGCCGATGCACGCCGGCACCAGCAGATACGGCACCTCGAGCAACCTCTGCGACACGGTGATCACGCCGATCTCACCGAGCGCATACACCACGTCGCCGACGAGCAAGCCAGCCGTTCCCACCACGAACAGCCCGAACGCCACGGAGCGCTCGCCGGTACCGAAGGCCAAGCGAGCGGCGATCGCGAGCAGACACATCGACAGCGTCGGGTACGCAGCCACCGCAAATCGGGCCATGATCCAGCTGTCCGCGTCGGCGAGCGTCGGCCCGATCAGGATCTCGTGCACGATCAACGCCGATCCGGCGGCCACCATCACCCCGTCGAGCACGGCACCAGGTTCGGATCGTCCGAGGCGTGCCCGGACGAATGCGAACAGGGCCAAGCCGAAGAGCACGTAGCCCGGGATCGCGAAGACCTCTGGGAGCAGCGACCGAGTCGAGGTGAGATCACCCACGGAACCCGTCACCTCAGCTGCGACGCTCGCCATCGTCCACAGCACGCCGACAATCATGAGCAACCACCATGGCCACCGCAGCGACACGCGGTGTCGGCGTAGGCCGAGCGCGGCGAGCGCGACCCCGCCGAGTACCACTGTTGCGTACGTCAGGCCAGGGGCGAACCCGGCAACGTGCACCGCAATGGCCAGGAGCAGGACAGCGAGCGAGATCCAAGCGCTGGTCCCGCTCGACCCGTCATGGACAGGCGTTGCCGCGGGAGTCGGCGCCGCCCGCACCTTGAACGACAACGGGTTCGGTCGGTGCGTGAGGCTCGGCCTTCCTGAGCCCGGTGTCAGATGCACATGTGGTCATCGGCGTTCTTGTGGAGATCTTGAGTGTCGTACTACTGCTGTGGACCTCCCCGTGAAACCCGCGAGGACGACGCCCGGTTCCGTGCCACGTTGACCACAGCAACCAGGACCACCAGCCCGAGCCAGAACAGCGGGTTTCCGAGCACGCGAAGCATCCACTCGGTGAACGGTGCCAACATCTCGATCTGACGTCCGGCGACGGCCGCTGCACCGACCAAGCCGGCCACCGTCCCGACGAGGACGCCGCACAACACGGCGCTCTCCGTCACCGCACGCAGATGGCGTCGCACGCCGACCTCGCCCGTGGCCGTGATCTGGACCAGCGCCACCGCCGTGGTGCCGAGACCGAAGACCAGCACGGCGCGGCTGAAGAGCCCGAGGGTCGACCACTCCCCGGGGATCGAACCGAACCGAGCCCCCAGGCGTTGCCATGCAGCGTGTGCGGTCCGGGTGAACATCGAGAAACCGGCCAGTGCCGTCAGCCCGGCGAGCCACTGCTGGAGCGCAGTGAACACGAACCCCACGACGATGGCCGCGGGAATCGCCTCGAGGCCAGGACGATCGCTGATCACCCGTGCCAGTAGCCACGGCGTCACGACCTCGTTGCCGATTCCCCACTCGTAGGCGAGCCAGAACACAACTCCACACAAGGCGACGCGTCGCAGTGGTTCCGACGTCCGGAAGTCCGCCGTCACCGCGGCGCGCAGGGCCGGCTCGGCGGGCTGGTCGTGCGGCCTCCGCTCGGGAAGCTCGCTGTCAGTCGGATGGCTGTCCATGGCTTCGGTCGACCGGTACGAATGGAAGGTCGAAGCACCACAGTAGGCCTGTGCGGTCGTGTGGTTTCGGCTCCGCCTCGATGTCTTGACGGAACGCTCGGACGCCGAGCGCAATTCGTGGCGACCGACGTGGAACGGACTGACGCCGAACGGCGGGGTGGTTTCAGATGAGTGTTCGGGTGAACAGGTTGCGGGCTGCGTCGTCGAATTGCTGATGGGTCGGTTCGACCACGATCGTCGCAGTCGAGGGGTGCAGCCTGCTCGTCACCCAATAGTTGTGATTGGCTCTGGCGCGATAGGCGACCGCCAGGATGCTCACCAGCAGACCGAACACGCCCAGGGCGACGGCACCGGTCGCGCCCGCGATCGCAACGAACGTGACTCCCGCCGACAGCGTCGACAGCCCGACGGCGTTGCGGACGCGCCACATCTTCCAGACCCGAACGCTGACTGGCAACGCAACAGTGCAACGTTGGTGACCGGGCAGCCAACCGACGACGATCGCGAAACCCGGTACACCGAGTAGCCAGCGGGGGCCACCGAACTGTGTTGCGGTCAGACGAATGGCTCGCGTCGTCTCGATCCCGGACAACACACAACGATCCGGGAACATCCCGGCGACCTGATCAGCGACTCGCAGAACCGACCGTGCCACACTCCTCCCTCCGTTCATGGGTCAGCTTCATCTCATCGATCGCCGCTGACAAGTACGAATGACAAGTACGAACCTGGCCGCAAGCGCTCCGTGACCGCAGCTGCGTTCCTCAGGTCGGATCGATCACGATCTCGGCGTCGTCCGGAGATGGGCTCGAAGGGTCGGCTTCGAGGTAGATGCACTCGCCGGGACAGGTTCGGCTGCGTCG
>JBGTIA010000400.1:0-3296 GCA_041745835.1 Ilumatobacteraceae bacterium
CGCCGGGGGAGTGGCCACGATGGCGATGTCGCCCTGCTGCTGCGCCAGCAACTGCTCGAACGTCGTCGCTCTGGCGCTCACCGAGGTGGCGAGGTCGCCGGCGCGAGCCGTCGTGCGTGACGCCACCGCTGCCACCCGCCAGTCGAGGGACTGGCAGGCAGCCGCATGGACCTCGGCGACCATGCCCGCTCCCCACAGCACGACGTCGGGTCGACGCTGCACGATTGCGCCTAGCTCCCGGCGAGTTCGGCGACCACGGGAGCGAACGCCTCGATGTCCTCGGCGCCGACGATCACGTAGCTGAACCCGTACTGCTCGCGACGGGCGATCAGGTCCTCGATGATCTCGCCGGGGCTGCCGATCAGCGCAAAGGGCGATGCTGCGATCATCGCCTCATCCACGCCGATCATCGATGCCATCGCTGCGAACCGCCCGGGCCGATCGTCGGTCACGCTCACGAAGAACGTGCGGATGTTCATTTCGATGTGGTCGAGCCGCCCGGCGGCGGTCGCCGCATCCGCAACGACGCCGACCTTCGAGGTCACGGCCTCCGCAGTCATGGTGGCGATCGCCTCCGGCCCGATCACACCGGCATCGAGCGTGCCGTTGACGCCCACGATGTCGGCCTCTCGGGCAGCGATCGCCAACATGCGCGGGCCGCCGCCGCCGATCAGGATCGGGGGATGTGGTGACTGCACCGGCTGGGGGAGTCCCTCGTAACCGCTGATGGTGTAGTGCTCGCCGGCGAAGTCGAAGGGGCCGTCCGTCATCGCTCCACGCAGCACGGCGAGACCCTCGACGAGCCGGTCGATGCGGAGCCCGGGTCGGTCGTACGGGAGGCCGAGTTGCTCGTAGTCGGAGATCATCCACCCGGCGCCGAGACCGATCTCGACGCGCCCGTCCGACAGCACGTCCATCGTCGCCAGCTCCTTGGCCAGGATCGCCGGGTGCTTGTAGTCGTTGTCGAACACGAGCGCTCCAGCGCGCAGCGTCGTGGTTGCGTCGAGGACCGCCTGCAGGGCGGGCATCGGAGCCAGTTGTCCGGTGAAGTGGTCGGGCATGGTGGCGACGGAGTAGCCGAGCGACTCGGTCCGACGGGCGGTCTCGGTCCACTCGCGGCCGGTGGCCGCAGCGCTGAGCTGGACGCCGAAACGGAACGGTTTGATCGGAAAGGGACCGGAGCCTGGCATGGACGTCGACGGTAGTGCTCGTCGGCTGCCGACACCGCTGCGGACCGGGCCAGTATCGTCGGAACCTGTGCGCATCCTCGGCTTCGTCCCCAGACTGCTGCTGATCGTGGCAGCCGGCGCGCTGTTGCTCACGGCGACCGTGGTCGGGGTGGCGCCGAGGATCTGGTCGGCAGCCAACGCACACGAGGAACTCCCCGTGGTGTTGCCCGAATTCGAGGCGCTCGCCCAGCGCACGTACGTCTATGACGTGAACGGCGAGGAGATCGCGTTCTACGAGCTCGAGAACTCCCAGCCGATCGCCTACGAGGACATCCCGCCGGCGGTGATCGATGCGTTCCTGGTGGTCGAGGACAAGGAGTTCTTCAGTCACGACGGCATCAACGTGCGCAGCCTGATCCGGGCCACGCTGTCGAACTTCGCATCAGACTCGCCCCAGCAGGGTGCGTCCACCATCACGATGCAGGTGGCCAAGAACGACTACCTCGCCGGCCTCGAGCGCGACGGTCGCTACAAGCTGTTGCAGATGCACTACGCCCGGATGCTCGAGAACCAGATGTCCAAGGAGGACATCATGGCGCGCTACCTGAACACGGTGTTCTTCGGCAACAACGCGTACGGCATCCAGGCCGCGGCGGAGACCTACTTCGGCAAGTCGGCCGACGACCTCAGCTTCATCGAATCGGCATTCCTCGCCGGGCTCGTCCGGTCCCCGTCGGGGTTCGACCCCATCAACGAACCCGAACGCAGTCGCGCCCGCTGGATCCAGGTGGTCGAACGCCTCGTCGACGAGGAGGAGCTCACCGCGGTGGAAGCGGAGCAGCTCGCCGAGGACTTCGTCCTGCCGTCACGGGTGCAGTCGCTGCCCGGACGGTCGTTCTCGCGCACCTACTTCACCGAGGCGTTGCGCGACTACCTGTTGAACAAGACCGACATCCTCGGCGAGACCTACCAGGAGCGGTACAACCAGCTCTTCCGCGGCGGGTTGCGCATTCACACCACGCTCGATGCGAACGTGCAGTCGCTGGCGGAACAAGCCCGTGCCGAACTGCCCGACGTGCAGCCGTTCGATGCGGCCATCGTGTCGCTCGATTCGACGACCGGGGCGATCCGAGCCATGGTCGGCGGTCGCGGGTTCGTGCCCAACGCACGCGAGGTGAACATGGCGCTGAGCCCTCGCCAGACCGGGTCGAGCGTCAAGTTGTTCATCCTCGCAGCTGCGGTTCAGGCCGGAGCGCAGGCCAACGATGTCCTCGACGGCACCAAGCCGTGCGTCCTGCCGAATCCCGGTAACGAGGCAGAACCGTTCGAGATCAGCGACGCCGTCAACCGGGGTGTGGTGACGCTCCAGGAACACACGACGGCGTCGATCAACTGCGCGTTCGGCCGGCTGTCACAGATCGTCGGTCTGCACCGTGTCGTCGACACCATCTACCGCATGGCCCAGTCGCCGTACCTCTATCGCGACCAGCCGACGTCCGAGCGGCTGCCGATCGAGCCGTTCGCCAGCCTCGCGACCGGCGCAAACGAAATGGCGCCGATCGACATGGCGTCTGGCGTCCAGGCGCTGGCCAACGAGGGCCTGCACCACGACCCGTACTACGTCGACTTCATCGACAGTCCCGACGGGCAGCGGATCTACACCCACCTCGACCCAGGAGTCCAGGTACTCGAACGCGATGCCGCCCTGGCGTCGGTCGAGATTCTCAAGGGCCCGATCTACGGCGGCGGCACCGGTCGCCGTGCGGCGTTCGCCGATGGTCGTCCGGCGTTCGGCAAGACCGGAACCCAGCAGGACAACACCAACGCCTGGTTCATCGGTGGGACCAAGCAGTTGTCGACGGCGGTGTGGGTCGGCAACCCCGATGGCTACACACCGATGCAGGACATCGCCGAATTCGTCGCCGCAGGGTACGGGCGCAATGTTCAGGGCGGCCACTTCCCGGCGGTCATCTGGAATGCGTTCATGGAGCCGGCGCATGCGTCCATCGCCTTCGCCGACTGGGATCGTCCGGCACCACCCGAGCGTCCCAACGCCCGCCTGTTCCTGCCCGGAAACGAGTGCGCGGTCCGTCGGGTCGGGTCGGCGCCGGCGCCGCCCGCGGCGGA
>JBGTIA010000401.1:0-2548 GCA_041745835.1 Ilumatobacteraceae bacterium
TCGGCGAGGGCTCCGCCGAGATCGAGACCGCCGTGTGGTCCGAGTCCAAAGGCGGTGCCGGGCGGAACACGCTCGCACGCGTTCGTCGCCCCCCGGCTGCACGGACCGCAACTACCGCAGCTCAGCTGGAACGGAACGATCACCCGATCACCGACTCCGACGGTGCCCGCCTCGTCGCCCACCGCGACCACTTCACCGACCATTTCGTGTCCCATGACGAACGGGGCCGGCATGGGGTAGAGCCCCAACGCGATTGCAGGATCGAGATCGCAGCGCGCCACGGCGAGGGGTCGCAACAAGGCGTCGCGTGGCTCTTGTAATTGGACTGTGGGCACGTCTTCCCAGGCGAACTGCATCGGTCCGCGGAACATCAGCGCGCGCACCTCAAGCTCCTTCGGGAGCTGCGAACTCCGACGCCCCGAGGGCGAATCCGGCGGCGGCCCGCAGACCCTCGCTGGCCGCTGAGAGGACCATCCGCATCAGCTCTGCGTGCGATACGGCGGGAATGTCACATTCGGGCCGGTGAACCTCGATCATGGGCGTGGCCATCTCCTTTGGATCTATGATGGTTGACATAGCACTCTATGTATGACGATTGGCATAGTCAATGGCGCAACGCAACGTTCGAGAACAGATGGTCCGAGGCGCCGCGGAGTTACTGGCAACACGCGGCGTGCACGGCACATCGTTCTCCGATGTTCTTGCTCACACCGCCGCACCGCGCGGGTCGATCTATCACCACTTCCCGGGCGGCAAGGTCGAACTCGTGCGAGCCGCCGCGACGTCAACCGGCAACGGCGTCACTGCACTGCTCGACTCCATCGATGCCTCTTCACCGGTCGAGGTGATTGATGCGTTCGTCGAAGGTTGGCGGTCTGTGCTCGTCGCGGGCGGGTACGAGCGGGGATGTGCTGTTGCCGCCACCTGCCTCGGGTCCAGCGGCGCCGACGAGCTCCGAGAACTGGCTGACGACGTCTTCAGGGCGTGGCAAGAAGCGCTGGCACGCGCCTTCGTGCGCAGCGGCACCACCGATCGCTACAGCGACGACCTGGCGACCATCTGCCTCGCTGCCGTCGAGGGAGCACTTGTCATCGGACGCGCCGCGCACGACGACACGGTCTTCGACGTCGTGAAGCGGCAACTTCGCCGCCTCGCGACTCCGTGACGCCTCGCGGGGACACGAGCTTCGGTCGTGGCCGATCCTCGGCGATCGACACGGCGGCGCCACGCCGGGACGATGCAGTGCGCTACTTGGGCCGTGATTTGGCGCGGGTGTGGTCGGTGGCGCCGACATGATGGGTGGGCGCACTGTGCGCTCGACCGGTCAGCATGACCGGGATCGGCCGCGTCGTACGCTCACCTGAATGTCCCACGCTCTGGAGCCGGTGATCAAGGAGCAGTCGGTCGCGGTCCAGCTGGCGCTGCAGTTCTTGCGGGATCACACCGGCACACGCCGCGCTCACATCATGGTCGATCCGAACAACACGCCATCGCTCGCCGTCGCCACGTCAACGGGCGCCACCGTCGGAGCGACGACGGTCGACCGACACGGACGTTCCCTGATCCGCCACTCACTCGAGCTCTGATTGGCCGCTGCTGATTCGAGCCATTCCTCGTCGACCTCGCGTGCCGCTGCAGCGAGCATTGCTACAACGGCGTCGTCGGTGTCGGGTTGCTCGTCGTTCCACGATCCGTCGTTGAGGTCGATGAAGAGCACGAGGCATGCCCACGCTGCTCGTTTGTTGCCGTCGGGCAACGGGTGGTTCCACGCGATCCGACAGGCGAACACTGCGGCCTTGTCGTACACGTCGGGGTAGAAGTCGGTGTCGACGAAGCCGGCCTGCGGTGCGTGGAGCGCTGAGTCGGCGAGCTCGATGCGGCTGGCTTTGATCAGCGTTGCGGAGCTGATGCCGGTGACGTGTTCGGCGAGATACAGAACTCAGCGAGGCTGAGATAAGCCGGTCACGTGGCGAGGCGGTCGTGGTTCTCCCGGTCGCGCTCGAGCAGCTTCTTGGCGCGGGCGGTGAAGTCGTCGTCGGAGCGGACTCGTTCGATCTCGGCGGCGAGGGCGTCGATGATGAGTTGGTTGACGCTGTCGCCTCGCACCCGGGCGACGGCTTCGGCGTCGTCGGCGAGGTCGTCGGGCAGTCGAACGGTGGTCTGCCTTGCCATGACATCATGATATCACGATGCGAACGGGTGAACTGTTGCAGTTGGTGGGCGCCTGCCGGAAATCGTTCGGCCCGGTGCGCCTTGCGGACTCAGCTGAGCGTTCGCGCTGTCCCGTGGCGGCCGTCCCGCAGCGCAACTGGGTGGCCCAGTCACATCTGAACTTGCAGGGGCTCGGCACCCGTCGGAGCACCGGCGGCATTCCCGTGACAAGCGCCGACGGCATGCCGCTCGAGGTCTGAGGTTGCCCCGGTTCGACGGACGGTTGGTTATGCGGCGATGCCGTCGCCGTGACGGTTGAACTTAGCTTCGAACTCGACGGGCGAGTTGTAGTTGATGGACGAGTGCAGCCGGCGTTGGTTGTACCAGCCTTCGATCC
>JBGTIA010000402.1:0-10908 GCA_041745835.1 Ilumatobacteraceae bacterium
GGGTCGAACACTGGAACGAGAACCCCACCCCCTTCGTCTGGCACAAAACCGCCGACGAAATCCTCGAACGACTCGGCCGCTACTGCGCCGACCTCACCAACACCGAATTCAACAACGAAACAGCCTGACAGGACACTAGGCTGTCGGCATGCTTTTCCGCAAGAACGCTTCCATGGTCTCACGCGACGAGGCCCTGCCCGGTCGCACCGATCAGACGATGCCGGTGCCGGATGCGCACTTCGTCAACGGGCATCCGATGACCGGTCCGTGGCCTGACGGCATGCAGGTGGCTGCATTCGCCATGGGGTGCTTCTGGGGTGTCGAGCGCAAGTTCTGGCAGCTCGACGGCGTCTTCTCCACCTTTGTCGGGTACGCCGGCGGCTACACACCCAACGCCACCTACGAGGAGGTCTGCTCGGGCCTCACCGGACACACCGAAGCCGTCGTGGTGGTCTACGATCCCGAGGTCGTCAGCTACGAACGTTTGCTGCAGACGTTCTGGGAGGAGCACGACCCCACGCAGGGGCTCCGTCAGGGCAACGACGTCGGCAGCCAGTACCGATCGGCGATCTTCGTCACCGATCCGACACAGCAGCCGTTGATCGAGTCGTCGCGTGCGTTGTTCCAGGAACGCCTCACGGCGGCCGGCTACGGCGAGATCACCTCCGAGGTCGAGCCGCTCGATCTCGAGTCGGGGTTCTTCTACGCCGAGCCGTACCACCAGCAGTACCTCGCCAAGAACCCAAACGGCTACTGCGGTGTCGGCGGCACCGGCGTCAGCTGCCCCATCGGCCTCGCCACCTGACGCTCTGCCGTCCGACTCGCGTCAAGCGCCCAGACCGCGAGCCCCGGATCCCGAGGGCGCCAAACCCCCCAAGCCCCGAAAAATGTCGCTGGCGTTGCGGTCAGCGGGACGATCCGCACAAATTTCGGCGGGAGAGGGTGGGGTGAGAGGCGCCGGAAGAACGTCGGCGGGACCGAACGAACCGAGTCAGCTCCAGCCGTCGCGGCGGATCTGGTTGCCGTCGGCGTCGAGCGTTCGGCCGGGCCAGCGCAGTTGGCCCGGCGTGGCCGACAAGCGTGCGATCAGGCCCTGCATCGGGGTGCCGCCGACGTCGACGATCGCGTCCCGTGCGGCATAGTGCGGGTCGGTGGCGATGTCGGCCATGTCATAGACGGGACCGATCGCCGCTTCGGCCGCAGTGAACGCTCCGATCACCTCGGTCTGTGTTCGAGCGAGGCACCAGTCGACCATCACCTGCTCGAGCTCGTCGCGGTGCTCGGTGCGTCCGGCGAACGTGGCGAACCGCTCGTCGTCGCTCACCCCGAGCACCTCCATCACGCGGGCGGCGACCGAGTCGCTGCTGGTCGAAACGGCCACCCACCGATCGTCTGAACACCGGTACGTCCCGCGCGGCACGGTGTAGGGCAGCCCGTCACCGAGACGTGGTTGCTGCTCGCCGGTCACTGCGTACAGCGACGCCAACGGACCCATCATCTGGAACATCGTCTCGAGCAGGTTGGCGTCGACCACCTGCCCGACGCCGGAATGCAACGCCACCATCGTCGCGAACGCCGCGGCCAGTCCGGTCACCTCGTCGGTGAGCGCGATCGGGGGGAGGAGCGGCTGCCCGTCGGGTTCGCCGCTGAGCGCCGCGAGGCCGGACATCGCTTCGGCGATCGTGGCGAAGCCTGGTCGGGACGCGTACGGACCGTCCTGGCCGAACCCGCTCACCCGGGTGATCACGAGGTTCGGGTTGCGTTCCAGCAGCACGTCGGGTCCGAGACCGAGTCGTTCCATGGTGCCGGGCCGGGAGTTCTCGATCAACACGTGTGCGTCGTCCACCAGTGACAACAGCACGTCGAGATCGTTGGCGTCCTTCACGTCGAGCACGATGGTCCGTTTGTTGCGGTTGACGAGCTTCCACCACAGACCCTCACCGTCGCGAGGATCGCGCCAGGCCATGTTGCGCAGGCTGTCGCCGCCGGGGCGTTCGACCTTGATCACCTCGGCGCCGAAGTCCGCAAGGTAACGGGCGCAGTTCGGCCCGGCGAGCACGGTCGACATGTCGATCACCCGCAGGTCCGCCAGCGGCAACGGTCCTCCGGGGTCGGGTCCGGGAGGACCGGCGGGGATCATGGGGTCCAGCCCGCGAGCAGTTCGCAGGCCTCGGCCATGTCTGCGCCGGCTCCAGCGTAGGAGAAGCGGACGTACTCGTGTCCCCGAGCGAGGTCGAAGTCGATCCCAGATGTCGCTGCCACACCCACCTCGTGCAGCCAGCGCGACGTGAGCTCCAACGAGTCGATGCCGAGCGCCGTCGTGAGGTGCGGCACATGGGCATACACGTAGAACGCACCGTCCGCCGGAGCGATGTCCGTGATCCCGGCCGCTGCAAGCCCGTCGATGACGATCGATCGATTGTGCCGATACCGCGCCACGTGACCGTCGAGCTCCTCGGTCGCGTCGAGCGCCGCAAGCGCTGCCACCTGCGACACATGCGGCGCGCAGATGTACAGGTTCTGCTGGAGCGGTTCGACGACGTCGATCAACGGGTCGGGCACGACAACCCACCCCACGCGCCAGCCGGTCATCGACCAGTACTTCGAGAAACTGTTGACCACGAACGCCTCAGCGTGATGCGCGAGCACGTGCGCTGCGGGAGGCCCATCGACGATGCCGTGATAGATCTCGTCGGCGATCACGGCGATCCCCCTGGTGCGACACGCGGTGGTGATCTCGGCGAGTGCGTCGGCGCCGAGCACGGTGCCGGTCGGATTCGACGGTGAGGCGAGTACCAGTCCGTCGAGGTGACCGGCCGTTTCGAGATGGGCCGGCGTCGGCGCCCACCGGCTCTCGGGCCCTACCGGGATCGGAACCGGCACGATGCCGAGTGCAAACAACGCGTTGCGGTAGCAGGGATAGCCGGGCTCCAGCACGCCGACGCGATGGCCGGGTTCGAACAGCGTCAGGAAGGCGAGGGTGAAGCCGGCCGAAGCGCCTGCCACCACCAGGATTCGATCGACGCTCACACCCTCACGGTCCGCAAGTCGCTGGCGGAGGGGCTGCAGCCCGCTGGCGCTGGTGTAGCCGAGCGGCTCATGAAGGTGCGCCCGAACCGCCTCAGCCGCCAGCATCGGGAGCGGGGTGGACGGCTGGCCGACCTCGAGGTGGAGGATGCGCCGACCCGCAGCCTCGAGTTCACCTGCCTTGCGGTTCATCGCCATCGCCTGAAACGGCGGCACGCCGGCAGCGCGCACGGCAGGCTCGATCACCCGGCGATTCTCGCATCGCCACGAGCGCTTCCCAAACCCGCTGCCCTGCGTTCACTTTGCAGTGTCTGAACATGGAGCTGGGCGACCGCTGACCGGCCGAAACGTACCGTGACTGACGTGCGAACGCCGACATCTCACCCGAACGCTGTCCTCTGGGCTCGACATGCGGACGCCTCAAGTGGTGAGCGTCCGGCGCCGATGGATAGGCGTATGTCTACGCCATCGATACACGAAGAGCGACTCAAACCGGATCGCGGGTCGAGCCTCATCGAGATCCTCATTTCGGTCGTTCTCCTCGGCACCGTCGTAATCGCCACACTCGGTGCGACCGTCGCGTCAGTGATCGGCACTGGGGTGGGGCGTGATCACGCCAAGGCCTACCAGTGGCTGCAGTCGGCAGGCGGTGTGCTACAAGCCGCTGATCGAATTGGGTGCGACCATGACCCGGCCAACGAACCAACTGATGCAGCGTTCACCGACGGCGAGGAGAAGGTGCGCGTTGGGTATGAGAACAGCATCCGCGACGTTGTCGTAAGCCCCATTGAGTGGCAGGACAGTCAGATCACGGTCCTGTACCCAGTGAAGGTCTGGGACGGAAACAAGTATTGGGAACCCGCGACCGCTCCCAAACCCTGCTTCGATGCCGACGGGTACCTCCTCCAGCTCATCACGCTGCAGGTAACCAGCCCCGACGGCGACATCATCGAGACGATCCAGGTGGTGAAGCGTGACTGATCGGTGCTCTCGCCGACGCAACGATCGCAACGGGTTCACGCTCATCGAGGTGGTAATCGTGGTCTCGATCATGGGGGTGCTGGCCGTGGCAATCGCCGGCGTCTTCAGCGTCATCGTCCGTACGACGCCAACGACCGAAGCTCGCGCTGACGACGCTCGATCGCTGGTCGGCATCTCCACGTGGCTCCCGGCCGATGTCAGTGCCACCCCGCGCGCTCCGTTGTCAGACCCCACCGACCATTGGGACAGCTCCGCCGACATTGCCTCCGGCTGTTTCGGTGCTGGTACCGATCCTGGCACCAATCTGCTGCGACTCGGGCACCGCGAGTCGATCAGCGGTGCCCCGCAGAACTTCGTCGTTGCGTACCGGCTGGTCGACGACGACGACGGTGAAGCCAGCAGCATCGTCCGGGTCACCTGTGTCAACGGCGTAGCGCGGGCGATCAACAACGTGAGCGCCGGTCTGCCACCAAGTTCGCAGAACCCGGTGACTGTCACGTGGAAGACAGCGAACAATCTTGGCGTCGACTACGTGGTCGGCGTGGAGATGGAGATCACCACGTTCGAAGGCGATACGTTGCGCGTGGATGCGTCGTCGAGAAACCCCGACCAAACCTTGAGCACGATCCCTGACGCGGTGACAACCACGATCGATCCGAACACGACGACGACAACCGCCCCCACAACAACAACAACCACCACCACCGTGGTCTCAACCACGACGACGGATCCGTCGGCGCCGCCCACACCGAATGCGCCGCCCACCGCCTCGCCCGTGTCGGGAACCGTCGATCCCGGCAGCACGATTGACATCACCCTCGCTGTCAGCGACCCGAACGGCGACGCGCTCACAGTAACGCTGGACGATGTCCCGGACGGCTGGATCGTGACACCACCCGCGGGGGCAGTCGCCACACCGATCACGATCCGGTTCACTCCACCGGCCAACGAGACCAACAACATCTCCGTGATCGGCTACACCGTCACCGACCCGTCTGGAGTGTCGGCGAGTTCGACCATCAGCGTCGAGGTGACGCGCGTTCCGTGCACGGCCTCGTTCGCGTCGATCAACCCCAACCCAGCGGCCAATACCGCCAGCGGCAATGGCAACGGCAACCAGGTGGGCCCGCTCCAACGGGCAGTCACGGTGACGGTCAGCAAGTCGGGAAACTGCAGTGAATTGGCGCTGCGGTACACGCGGGTCGAGAGCGGGAATGGCAGCGCGGCGTCCGAAGACGACCGAAAGCCCCAGATCGACCTGTTCGGCGACAGCATTACCGTCACCTTCAGCGCCGTCTCCACCCAGCGCTGGCAGAAAGGCGAGCGGCCGATCGAACTGGTCGAGTTCGCCGGTCTGCCGAACGAGATCATCCATCAAACCCTGCAGCTGAAGGTTGACTGACATGACCGAGCACAACACTCGCGACCGAGGCTCCATCCTTCCGATGGTGCTCGTCGTCTCCGTGGTCCTCAGCGCCGTCGTCGTTGCCGTCGCTTCGTACACCACAGCCGAGCTGCGGTACAGCCAGGTCGCCGAGGCTCGCGCAGGACGCCTTGCCGCAGCCCAGGGGGCCATGGACGATGCGCTCGAGCAACTGTCGCTGCGCAGTTCGCTGTGCGCAACGGCGGCGGGGGCGACAGGTATCGACGTGCCGTTTCCCGAGGTCGTCAACGGCAGTGACGTCGTCGTGACGTGCCGAATCGTCGGCGGGGCCCTCCCGCCGGCGGACGGCTGGGCGATCGTGATCACTGGCGAGGGCGCACCGAATGACTCGAGCCCGACGTTCGAGTTCGCGCTCGGCGGCAAGCCGGAGATCAACGGCCCCGTCTTCTTGTCTGACCCTGCCCGAAGCAAGTTCAATCAAGTGACGACGATCGTCGAGGGCGACGTCTGGTACCCCGACACCGGCTGCGCCGAAACGGTCACCGGAGATACCGGACCCCAGTACACGAGGTCGTCGCTGACACTGGCCAATCTGGGGTTCGACCCCTCGAGCCGCGGCCTGTACTGCGTCAACCGCAGCTGGGACGAGCTGTTCGGGGTCAACCTCACCGTCTCCCCTGACGTCACAACGTACGCCGGCGGCTCAAATCCCGTGTACCACAATTTGCCGTACGCTCTCGACGGGTCGTGTCGGGTGTTCGAACCCGGGTACTACACCAGCTTGCCACTCGGGAGCAACAACTACTTCAAGTCGGGAACCTACGTTTTCGACAACTTGGGACTCGTTTCGCTCCAAGGTACCAAGGTCACGATGGGCCAGGTCGATCGCGAACAGTACCCGGCCATCGACAACTCGGCGTGCGACAACGCAAGGGTGAACGACGCCGACAAGGGCGGAGCCACGCTGTACACCCGTGGCTCGACGAGAATCGAGAGCCGGGCCAACAGCGGCCTTGAGGTGTCAGGCCGCTTGCAAGGCACTGCGTTCGTCGCCCTCCACGTACTCGACTCGTCGCTCGGCTACGGCACTCCCCTGATGCAGGCCAACAACGGCGCCAAGAAGGAAGTGGCCCTGCAGGGGCTGCTGTGGGCGCCGTACAACTCGCTGGTGTTCGACACCATCCCTGCCCAAAAGGCGGCAGTTCTACGCGGCGGTGCCGTCGTTGCCAGCTTCCGCGGAGGCGTGTCAGCTGCCGCGGTCGGTTTCGTGATCGAGGTGCCAACGTCCGAGTCCTCGACCCGCCTCCTGCTCGAGTCGGTCGCCACCGATGATCGCGCCTCGAACACGGTGCGTGCGATCGTCGACTACCGGCCCTCCACCGGAGAGGTCGCCGTCCAGTCGCGCCGCGTCCTCGGCTGAGGCGTTGCGTCACACTTCGAGAGACCGGCTCTGCCTGACTCCCTAGACGGCGAGGTTCAGCCCGGAACGACGAGCTCGCCGGCGTTGAGTTGGTGGGCGTAGCGGCCGTTCGCGGCGAGCAGTTCGTCGTGGGTGCCGATCTCGGCGATGCGGCCGTCCTCGACGAACGCGATGCGGTCGGCGCTGCGGATCGTCGACAGGCGGTGTGCGATCACCAACGCCGTGCGGTTCTCCATCGCATGGTCGAGCGCCGCCTGGATCAACGCCTCGTTCTCGTTGTCGAGGTGGCTCGTCGCTTCGTCGAGCACCATGATCGCCGGATTCTTCAGCAACAGCCGTGCGATCGCGAGCCGTTGCTTCTCACCACCGCTCAGGCGGTACCCGCGTTCGCCCACGATGGTGTCGTACCCATCGGGGAGCGCGGCGATCGTGTCATGGATGCGTGCTGCCTTCGCCGCGGCGATCAATTGATCGTCGGTGGCATCGGGATCGGCGTAGCGGAGGTTGTCGCCGATCGTCTCGTGGAACAGGTGGGGGTCCTGCGACACGATGCCGATCGCTCCGCGCAGTGATCCGAGGGTGAGGTCACGGACGTCGTGGCCATCGATGCGCACCGCGCCGGAGGTGACGTCGTACAGGCGCGGCAGCAGCGAGATCGTGGTCGACTTCCCCGCCCCCGACGCGCCGACCAGAGCGACGGTCTCGCCCGGAGCAACGGTGAGCGACAATCCTTTGAGGACGTCGACGTCCGGGTCGGTGTCGCCGCCGAGGCCAGCGTTCTGCTCCATGGAGGCGATCGCCGACTCAGCTGCAGGCGGGTAGCGGAACACGACGTCGTCGAACTCGACCGCGCCCCGCGCGTCGACCAGATCGATTGCGCCCAGACGTTCCTGGATCGCCTCGGGAGCGTCGAGCACTTCGAACACCCGCTCGAAACTCACCATCGACGTCATCAGGTCGACCCGCGCGTTCGTGAGTCCCGTGAGCGGTTGGTACACCCGGGTGACCAGCGCCGCGAGGGCCACAAGCGTGCCGACCTCGATCGAACCGTCGACCACCATGATCGCGCCGATGCCGTAGATCGCCGCCGTGCCGAGCGCTGCGACGAGGCCGAGCGCAACGAAGAAGACCCGGCCGAGCAACGCCGACTGGATACCGGTGTCGCGCACGCCCTTCGCTCGACGCTCGAACGCCTCCTGCTCGCGAGCGCCCGACCCGAAGAGCTTCACGAGGCTGGCTCCGGCCACGTTGAAGCGTTCGGTCATCTGGGTGTTCATCGCGGCGTTGTAGGCCATCTGATTCCGGGAGATCCCCTGCAAACGAACGCCGACGCGCCGGGCGGGCACGATGAACAACGGCAGCACCACCAGGGTCAACAGCGTGAGTCGCCATTCGAGCGCCACCATTGCAGCGAGCGTGGTGACGAGCACGATCACGTTGCTGACCACGCTGCCGAGCGTGCTGGTCACAGCGGTCTGCGCGCCGATGACATCGTTGTTGAGTCGCGACGTGATCGAACCGGTCGGTGTGCGCGTGAAGAACGCGATCGGCATGCGCTGGATCTTGGCGAACAGGGCGCCGCGCAGGTCGTAGATCAAACCCTCGCCCACGCGAGCGCTCGCCCAGCGTTGCACGATCGCAAGCGCCGCGTCACCGATCGCCGCAGCGACGGCGAGCGACGCCAGGATCACGATCTGGCGTCTGTCGCTGTCGGGGATGGCATTGTCGATGATCGCCCGGATCACGAAGACCGGCACCAGGGCGAGCAGCGCAGCGCCGAGAATCGCCAACAGGAACACGATGATCGTGCCCTTGTACGGGCGAGCGAACGTCCAGACCCGCCGCAGCGTTCCCTTCTGCAACTCGACACCCTTCATCGCGTCCGTGTCACCGGGCATCATCGAGTGGGGACCCATCCGCATGAGTGCCCACGCTACGAGCCGACCTAAGGATTTCGTCTGACGGCGGCGGACGACCGATCGCCCATACGCTGTGGCCCGATGCGTCGCACTGCCCTCCTCGTGCTCGTCGCCGTCGCAGTGGCTGGATGCTCCGGTGACGCTGGCGACCCGCCGGTCGTGGCACGCGACGTCACCGGCATCACCGATCCTGTCGTCGCGACCACCACCGAGACCACGGCACCACTCGAATCGCTCGAGCCGATCGAACCGCTCGAGTACTCGATCGAGTGGACCCAGCTCACCGATCGCACGGACGAGGCAACGATCACGGTGCCGGTCGACTACGGCGAACCGCAGGGCGACACGATCGATCTCTACGTCGCTCGTCACCGTGCCACCGCTGAACCGTCGGCGGGACCGATGCTCGCCAACCGAGGCGGCCCCGGTGCCGACGGCGCGACGCTCGCGCTCGATGCCACCGGGTGGTTCGGCGGCGAGATCACCGACAACTTCGACGTCATCGGCTGGGACCCGCGAGGCACCGGCCGCAGCGAAGGCGTCGTCGACTGCATCGACGACGCCGAGTACGACGCCTACTTCTCCGCCCCCGACATCACCCCCGACGACGACGAGGAACGTGCCCTGCTCGTCGAACTCGCCGAGCGGTACACGCAGGCGTGCATCGATCGCGTCGACACCCTGCAACACGTCGGCACGAACAACTCGGCTCGTGACATGGACGCAATCCGCCAGGCCCTCGGGGCCGAGCAGGTGTCGTACTTCGGGTTCAGCTACGGCAGTGAACTCGGAGGTGTCTGGGCCACGCTGTTCCCGACGACGGTACGTGCCGCCGTCTTCGACGGGGCCACCGATCCGACCGCGGATCCGCTCCAATCGACGTTGCAGCAAGGCGCCGGATTCGAGGCGTCGCTCACAACGTTCCTCGCCCAGTGCAGCGCCGATTCGCAGTGCCCGTTCAACAACGAGAGCGATGCCGAGGGGGCCTTCGATCGGCTGATGATCAGCCTCGACGAGTCGCCACTGCCGAGTACCGGCGATCGGGTCGCCGTGAACCGCAGCGTGGCGGTCATCGCCGTCGCTCAGGCGATGTACACGGAGAGCTACTGGCCGGCGCTCGGGCGGGCACTCGACGATGCTGCCACCGGCGACGGTGCCGGACTCCTGCAGCTCCACGACGCCTACTACGGGCGGCGTGCTGACGGCACCTACGGCAACCTGATCGAGGCATTCGTGGCGATCAATTGCGCCGACGACGAGGAGCGACCCACCGTCGAGGAGGCCGATGCCGACGTCGACGACGTGCTGGCCGTCGCTCCACGGATCTTCCCGTACACCACCGGGTCCTACTCGTGCACCTTCTTCCCGCCGGCGCTCGACCCACGGATCGACATCACGGGCGTCGGGGCCGGACCGATCGTGGTGGTCGGCACCACCGGCGATCCGGCGACGCCGCTCGAGAGCTCCCGTGCAATGGCCGAGACGTTGGAAGATGGTCGATTGGTGATCGTCGAGGCCAACGAACACACCGGGTACCGGGGCGACGACTGCGTGCGCGGCATCGTTCACGACTACCTGCTCACGTTGACCGCACCGGCCGACGGCACGATCTGCTCGTAGCCGGGTTGCGGTCCGGCCGGTAGCCTCGTCGACGGAAGGCTGCCAGAGCGGACGAATGGGACAGTCTCGAAAACTGTTGAGGTCCTTCGGGCCTCCGTGGGTTCGAATCCCACGCCTTCCGCCAGTACGTCCACGGGCGTCCATGGAGACCACGAACAGCCTGCTGACTGGGCCGAACGTGGAGCGGTCTTCGTGGACGCCCGTCGTTCGTGGAACGATGCTCTGAGGGGTCACCTGGGGGTGAGAATCGTGAACGTCGTAGTGAGTGATCACGGAAACCGTCGAGGGTGGTCGCCCCTCGTGTGCCAGTACGACGTCGCCGCCTCAGAAATCTCTCAAGACGCGCAGCGGCGAGCCGATAGCTCTTTTGTATGGAAAAGGTCAAGGCCGTCGCCGACGTCAAGCGGTTGTACATGACCGCTGGCATGACGCCACGGCCGTCGAACGCGTCCCCGTCGACCTGGACGGCGCAGACCCGATCGGATTCGACGCTGCCGCCGGCACCGCCAATGCGTCGCTCGCCGCTGGCACCGCCTCCGCCAGCAGCACCAGGAGCG
>JBGTIA010000403.1:0-3287 GCA_041745835.1 Ilumatobacteraceae bacterium
CAGCCCCGGCGCCAGACCGCCGCCGATCGCGTCGATCACCCCGCCGAGTGCGGCCGAGGTCCCGATCGTCATCGCGCCGTCCTGCGCGGGGTCGATCAGCTTGAGGAACACATCGGTGCCACTCGAGTTGTCGCCCACCGAGACGGCGAGCCCGTCGTTGATCATGGTCTGCACGAATGTCAGAAGCTCCACGCCGACCGGACTGTCGATGTACACCTCGGTCGCCGGCGCATCCCGCCCGTTGCTGTTGTCGGCGAACGGCTCACCCGCCCGACCGAACCACTGCTCCAGGAACCAGCCGCCGCCCGAGTCCGCGCCCGAGTCGAGCACCCATCCGAACGCGGCCGCCCCGTTGTCGACGATCTGCTGCGAGGTCTCGCGGAGCTCGTCCAACGTGATCGGCGTCTGCTCGGGGTCGAGGCCGGCGGCTTCGAACTTCGGCTTGATGTAATAGAGGACGGGATTCGACACGTTGAACGGCATCGCCCATTGGATGCCCTGCCACGTGTAGGCCTCGAGGGCGCGCGGGATGAACTGGCTCGTGTCGTACCCGCTCGACTCGATGCACGAATCGATCGGTACGAGTGTGTCGGACTGGGCGAAGGACTGCAGCGTGTATTCGGGGAACTGCACGAGCACCGGCCGGCTCGACGGGCTCGACTGGATGAACTGATCGATCGTCTCGTTGTAGCCGGTCTGGTTCTGCAGCGTCACGCGCACCCGGTCCTGCGTGGCGTTGTAGGCGTCGGTCAACGCGATCAGCGAGTCTTCGAGGACGTCGTTCATGCCGTGCCAGAACGTGATCTGGACGGTGCCGTCGGCGCCGTCGAGGGCATCGGTCGGACAGTCGGGGAACTGCTCGAGCGGCGCCTGCGTGGTGGTCGACGCCAATGCCGTCTCGTCGGCGCTCGTGTCGTCGGGGCCGGTGTCTGCGGGTGTCCCGCTGTCGCTGGTGACGACCGGGGCATCGGTGGTCTCGCCCTGGTCGATGGTGAGCGCCGAATCGCCGGACGAGCATGCAGCGGCCACGGTTGCCGCAGCGAGGGCGAGCGCACCGAAGCGCACGAGCGACGGGCACCGACGGGGGGATCGGTTGAGCATCGGATTCATCCTTTCACGGCGCCCGCGGTGAGCCCACGGACGAGTTGGCGTTGGAACAGGAACAGGGCGAGGAAGATCGGGACCGCAGCGATCACGGTGCCGGCCATCACGAGATTCGGTTCCGACAGGCTCGAGCGCGCCAACAGTCGCAGCCCGCTCTGGACGGTGTTCATGTCGGCCTCGTTCACGACCAGGTTCGGCCACAGGTACTGGTTCCACGTACCGAGGAAGCTGAACAGTGCGAGTGCGCCGATCGTCGGGCGCACGAGCGGCACGGCGACGTGACGCAGGAATCCGAGATGACCGACGCCGTCGATCGCCGCAGCGTCGCGCAGGTCGCGCGGCAGGGTCAAGAAGACCTGGCGCATCAGGAACACGCCGAACGCCGTGGCCAGGAACGGCACGGCGAGGCCCTGGTAGGAGTTGAGCCAGCCGAGCGAGTCGACTGTCTCGAGGTTGACCACGAGCGTCGCCTCCAACGGCACCAGCAGTGTGGCGACGAACACGAGGAACAGCAGGCGCTTGCCTGGGAACTCCAGGATCGCAAAGGCGTACGCAGCCAGCACCGAGGTGACGACCTGGGCGAGAGTGACGAGCGTCGCCACCACGAACGAGTTGAACAGGTACCGGCCGAGACGACCCTCGTTCCAGGCATCAACCAGGACGTCGAGCGTGAAGGCGGTCGGCAGCAACGGGTTGACGAGCACCTCGCTGCCGGGCTTCAGCGAGGCGATCACGGTCGTGTAGATCGGGAACACGACGATGAACGTCACGAGCGCCAACAAGGCGTAGCGGCCGATCTTGCCGATGGCCGTCGGTTCGTCGAACGCCGACGACGCCCCACCGGAGCTACTCGTGGTGCGACGGGGGTTCACGGAGGCACCTGCGTCCACATCGCCGGCGGGCGCCTCGTCGGTCAACTCAGTCGCCATAGTGGACCCTCCTGCCGATCCCAGCGAGCTGGAGTCCCGACAGCACGAGCAGGATCAGGAACAGCAGGACCGCAGCACCCGCCTGCAACCCGGTGTCGTTGCGGATCGGCGAGTTCTGCCCGTAGATGAAGTACGGGATCGTCGTCGTCGGGTTGGTCGGTTGCGGCCCGCCGCCGGTGAGCAGGTCGATCTCGCCGTAGGTCTGGAACGCCCGGGTCGACGACACGATCATCACGAACAGCAGCGTCGGGCCGAGCATCGGCACGGTGATCGACCAGAACCGGCGAATCCCGCCGGCGCCGTCGACGGCAGCGGCCTCGTGGAGGTCGCGAGGGATCGACTGGAGTCCGGCGGTGACGAGGATGAACGTGAACCCGAGGTTGGCCCACACGCTCGAGGCGGCGACCGCCCAGAGTGCCGTGGCGGGGTCCTGCAGCCAGCCGGGATCCTTCACCGACGGGAACAGCGAGTTGAACCAGCCGACGTTGGCGAGCGCGCCGACCGAGGGCTGCAGCAGGAACAGCCACATGAGGCTGGCGACCGCCACCGACGTGGCGACCGTGGACGAGAAGATCGCCCGGAACACCCCGATGCCGCGCAGGTACTTGTCGGCGAGCACCGCGAGGCCGACGCCGAACACCACACCGAGCGGCACGGTGATCAACGCGAACCGCAACGTCACGCCCAGCGCGTTCTGGAACTCGGTGCTGCGGAACAGGTCGACGTACTGACCGAAGCCCTGCGACACGCAGTTGTTGCCGAAGTTGTCGCAGCGTTGCTGTCCGAGCCACACCGCCCGGCCGAGCGGGTACAACACGAACACGCCGAGGATCACCGCCGACGGCGCCAGCATCATCGTGGCGAGCGGGAAGTCCGCCCAACGTGATCGCTGCGGTCGTCGATCGTGACGCTGCACGATCCGACCCTATTGCCTCGGGCGGCGCCACACCTGGTCACTGGACCGGTCGTTCAACGAGAGTTCACCTTGCGCAGCAGCCACCGTGCGCGCCGCCGCCGACTACCGTGCGACAGGTGACCGACGCCCAGCCCCACCACGTTCACGATGTGCCAGGCACATCTCGTACGTCGCCGGCCGAGGAGGTCGATCTCGACGTCGTCGAACGCGATCTGGCCGCGGTCGAGGTCGCCCTCGAACGGCTGAACGAGGGCACGTACTGGACCGATGAGGTGACGGGCGAGCCGATCCCCGAGCCCGTGCTCGCCGACGACCCCACCGCACGGCGGGCGTGATGC
>JBGTIA010000404.1:0-1735 GCA_041745835.1 Ilumatobacteraceae bacterium
GACGCAGCCCTGCGGTTCGACACCAAGAGCTCGGCCGACACGTCCGCGAACAGATTGGGCTGGCCGCTCACGCTCAACACCGCCGAGCCGGCGGGCGTGTTCGGGAGGACCACCAGCACATGGGCGAACGTGCCATCGACATCGACGGGGACCGATTCTGCCGTCGACCACCCGGGCCCTGAGAGCTCGACGGTGGTCCCCGGCGGGAACCCTGCGCCGAACACGGTGACCGTCTGGCCGGCGCCGGCGACGGCGGGCACGAGGTCGAGCGTGGGGTCGGGCACGCCCTCACCGTCGAGGGCAGCAGTGACGACTGAGCCATCGCTCAACACGAACGTGAGGACGGCATTCACGGGCCCCACCGTGGGGGGAGCGAACTCCACCTCGACGGCGCACGACGACCCGGGAGCAACAGGCGAACCGCTGCACGTGTCGCCGACAACGGCAAACCCGGCTGCGAGGTCGATGGAGGTGCTCGCGACCTGCAACGTGCCGGAGCCTGCGTTGGTCAGGATGACGGGCTGGGTTCGACGCCCGGCAGCGGCCACGGTCGGCTCGAAGGTCACGGGTGAGGCGAACGCTGCACCGACGATGTCGGCGCCAGGAACGAACTGCGGCGTAGACGACGATGTGAAGACCGGCCGTGGCGCCGAGCGCCCCACGTTAGGGAAGCGATTCGTCGCGGTCGGGAACCGGGGAACGATCGGGGTGGAGGGCAAGGTCGTGGCAGGCACAGTCGGCAAGCTCTGGACCTCGGGGTCCGTCGCCGTCGGAGCTGATGGCGGCGGCGGTGCAGTGGGCGTGGACGGTGCGGTCGAGGTCGGCGGTGGCGGCTGCGTGGTCGACGTGGTGGTGTCGACGACGTCGGGATTCGACGACATGCGATCGACGGCCCAGACCGATGGTGCGGGCGGCTTGCCGGATGCCGATCCTTCGGGGGGTGTCACTTTCGGTTCGATGGTGCCGCCGAAGACGATCCAGCGGCCGAACTGCGAGATCGACAATTCACCCGTCGGACGGGCATCGGCCAGCTCGTCGATCTGCTGATCGACGATGGACTCGGCGTCCGACGACAGCACGCGCACGGCTTCGCCTCGTTGGTACACGACGTGGTTCCCGTCGGTCGAGACGGTGGGGCGACGAGCGTCGTCGACGAGGATCATTCCGGTTCGCTCGATCCGGTCGACTCCGACCACGAACGGCACCGTCACCGGCGTGGAGCCGACAACCGCAAGTCCGAGGTTGTTCGACTCGAACACGATGAACGAGCCGTCGGCGGTGATCGTCGGCGACGTCGAATCGGCACGTGCCGGGTCGCCGGAGTCGGTGACCGCCGTCGCCGAGATCAGTTCGGGGTCGAGCTGTGGCGTCGCTAGCGTCCAGGCGTAGACGTCGGCGGGAGTCGGTGCGAACGGAGCGGTCCCCGGGCCGGCCACGAGGACGACGGTGGCTCCGTCGGCCGACACATCCGTCTGGATGCCGGTGACCACGTCGGGCGATCCGCCGCTGACGACGTCGAACGTGTGGCTGCGCACGTGCGCGGCGCCAACCGCCGGGCGGGCGTATCGCCGGACCTCTCTTCCCGTCGACCAGACGATCGTCGAGCCGTCCAACGACAACGACGGCGCCGCTACCTCCACAGCGTTGGGCGTCGCGCCGTGTTCGTACCTGTCGACGACCGTGCCGATCGGAAGCAGGGATTCGCTCGCCGACGCGCAGCGGTCGACGACGGTGA
>JBGTIA010000405.1:0-8528 GCA_041745835.1 Ilumatobacteraceae bacterium
CAGGTCGGCGTTGAACTCGAAGTCTCCAAGGCGCACCTGCGATCCATCCTCGCCCAGTACTGGGACCACGACTCGCGGCGGAACAATCGCAGTCACACCAGCCCCGAAGATCAGCTCCGGCGCCGCCAGCGCTGTCACCGAACTCGAGGAAGCACTGATGCGACTTCGACCCCTGGCGGGCGGGCGCAATTCCGAGTTCGTCGGGACTCCGACCGATCGTGCAGCAGTGATTATGCGTGCCGATACCGAGCGAGCTCCCACTCGAGCCCCACGCTTGCGTCAGGCGCATTCACAGGGCAATCTGCTCGGGTGCGGCCGGTCGAAGAACTCCTCAGCGAAGGTGACGCTTGGCCGACGATCTTGGCCGACATCACAAGGTCGAACGGCGCGTGCATTTCTCTGCCGACAGACGACACGCGAGGTGGATGCCTTTACTCACTGCAGGTGACGACTCGATCGGTCCTGGGCGCGCTGGCATTCCACACCGGCGGTCTGCTCCTTGATCATGGGTGGGTACGGCTCTTCGGTGCGGGCCATGGCGAGCTACCCAGCCTCGCAACGGTCAACTCGCTCCCCGCTGCTGACGGATCGAGCCCACCCATGCTGCTGGTCGGAGTGGACGTTCTCGGCGGCAAGTTCGCAGTCAACGGCGGCGGGCTGCAAGGCGCACCCGGTGAGGTCAATATCTGGGCACCCGACACACTCGGTTGGCTATCGCTCGGAGTCGGTCATGGCGACTTCGTTCACTGGATGATCACGGGGGGCGCAACAACCCTGTACGACTCACTTCGGTGGCCGGGTTGGGAACACGAGACTGGTGCCCTTGGACTCGGTCAGGGCCTGATGCTGTATCCGCCACCGTGCACGATCGAAGGTCAGGACACCTCAAAGGCATCCAGACGACCAGTGTCGCGAGAGGAACTGGATCGTTGGCTCGCCTCGCTCGCCACCGCACCCGATGGTCCGATCGAGATCAAGATCGTTCCGTAACTGCCGAGCTGCGCTGCCAAACACTCCATGTACCGGTGCGCGATACCGCTTCGCTCGCTGCACCCGGTGAGACCCCCAGTGCGGGCGTGATCGGTCACCGGCGCTCGGGAAAGTGCGGTGCACGTCTCAGCCTTTGCGGGAGCCTCGGGTCGATCGGACGATTCCGGCCGTCGATCGGCGCCGCTCGACCTCGCTGGCGCTGACGGGGGCGCTTCGCCCGATCGTGCTCGAACTGGCCCGAACGGCGACTTTGAACCCCGGACGCGACGACGCCCCGCCCCAGACCGCGAGGTCAGGCAGCGGGGCGTCGGTACGGACGTTGAGTCTTGAGTGGACCGCACGTGTCGCGCGGGCGATCGCGTCGTCGGCTCAGCGACCCGTGCCGCCCGTAACGCCTGACGGCGGGATCAATTCGGCATGTCAGCGCAGGTCCGTCCGCCGTACATGGGAATCACCAGATGACCGGCGTTGGTGCGAAGTGCATGGCCGGCTCGGCCCGTGTGGACTGTGGTGTGGTGCGACGGCTGAACGTTGCCTCCTGCCAGGTCGACGCACTTCGCATAGCTCTCCACAACAGTCCCTGGGCCCGAGCCCGTCCAGACCGCGTCGAGCAGCATCACGTGGCCGTGGGCCGGAGGTTGCCCCACGGCATCGGCACCGTGTGCTGATGCCGTAGCGCCGCCGACGGCGAGCGTTGTGGCCATGACCGCTGCGACGGCGCAGGAGCGCTTGATGGTTTGTCCGAGTGTCATGTTTCCTCCTGAAGGTGTGAAAGGACGGATGTTCCGCCGGTACCCGCGTCGGGCATTCCGGAAGGCGACGACGAGCCGCCCGTCAGTCGGGGTGGATGGGTTGTGTTGATCGGTGGGGAACACGGGAACTCCTTGTTGGTTGTAGGTATCCCGAGCATGCAGAAGGCCGCTTGCAGACGGCTCGACGTCGACTTGACGCACGAAGCAAGCGGGGGCGATGCAGCGCCTCGAGACTCGTGAGCGGTACCGGCAGGGCAACGCCGGTGCGCTGTCCGGCGTCCAGACCCACCGCCCGACCTACGCATCGCCTCCGAGCGATCCACGTTCCTGAAAGGTTGGTGGACACCATGACGACGACACGTGCACAACGAGCCGACGCGCTCGAGCGTTGGGCGGACGACGTCAACGCCGATGATCTCGTCGAGGCGAAGACTGCAGCGCTGCGGACCATCGCCGAGCTGGTGGAACAGCGAGACGATGTCGACACGGCGTTGCTCGATGCCATCCGCGATGCTCGCAATGCTGATCGTTCCTGGTCTGAAATCGGAGCGATGCTCGGCGTGTCCAAACAGGCCGCCCAGCGCAAGTACGCCGCCAAGATCTCGGCGTAATCACACGCCAAGGTGGACGGATCAGCGCACACTTTGCTCACCCGATTCCATCGACCTACCGCTCGCGTACCGGCGAAGGCTCGGGTCGGCGGCGTCGAGCTGCCGCTCGTAACGCGGTCATCGCCCGTCGCGGGTTCAGTGATGGTCGTCCGGATTATGCAGTGTGCGGCTTGGGCCGCAGTGCGGTGCGACTCACGGCTTCGGACGGGTGATTATGGGCTGCGCTGCTTGGGCCGCGATGCAGCGCATGTCGTCAGGACAAAATCGTGATTGTGCGTGTCGAAGTGTGGCGCCTGCGGCGCCCGATCGGGTGGTTGTAGCCGGTTCGCCGATTGCCGAGTCCCGCCAGAGCAACCGTCGGCTGCGACTCGCCTCCGCTCTCGATGAGCGTCGGATGCCGTCATCGCAGCGCCTGGCCGTCGTCATCGTCATCGCAATGGTCGTCGGCTACTGGATCAGCGCCTGGTACGACTCGCAACCGCCAACGACAGGAGGTGTGCCGCCAGGCTCGACAAGCGCCTCGGTCCCCGCCGGTTCAGTCGAGCCCCGCCTCTGGGAACGTTGATGTCCAGTCGTCAGCCGATACTGGCTCGAGGCGTCGGGCAGCGTCGAGGACGTCGTCTCGCGTGGCGCTGCTGCGAACACTGATCGTGCGACCCGATTCCGGCGCCCAGGTGACGATCGTTTCGGTGACCTCCTCGCCTTCGTCGGCGACGACCCATCCCGCAGTGGTATTGACGTCGACCGACTCGACGCGCTCAGCAAAGGAGGCGACATCGGACAGCGGCGACCCCGCCGCCGTCTCGACAGTGAACATCGAACCGTCCGGTGACGACATCCGGAACGAGGTCATCGGGACCAGGGGTGTCTCGAGCGGGGCGAAGAAGGCGACGCGCACCAGGTCGAAGGTGTCATTTCCCAACATGTCGTAGGCGTGCACGAGATCAGAGGCTGAACTGGCAACGGTCCATCCGCCGCCGAAGCCTTCCCACTCGTCCTCGTAGGTGTATTCCTCGAGGGCGAACGTCATCGAGTCGTCGACACGCCGGTAGGCGTCACCCCACGGCGTCTCCGCCCGCTCCCAGTCGGCGCCTGACAGCGGCGACTCGCGGTAGCGAACGATCGAGCGGAGACCATCGAAACCGTCGCCGTCGACGACCCCGTAGAGAGTGCCTCCCGCGATGAAGCGTTCGACGGTCGCCGCAGCGTCCGCGTCAGGGACCGGTTCGATGACGGCACCGTTGCTCGCGCTCCACTCGCCGACCGAGACCGGCAATACGAACAGCGCCTCGTCGGTTCCGGACTCGTCTCGGATTACCCACGCAACGATTCCCACCACCGCAAGGACCACGACGGCCACCCCACCCGCCACCAGAGCGGCGCGCCCGACAGGCCTCGGACCTCGATGTCCCTCGGGCATCACCTGGGCCGACGAAGGAACCATCTCGTAGGTCACTGCATCAGCCTCGGTCATGGTCCCTCGGGTTGTCAATCAGCCTTCGAGTTGCGCCGGCGGCTGACCTCAGGAGACGCTGCCACTCGGGGTGGCTCGGACCATTCATCAGAGGCCGAGCAACCATCGCCCGCACTACGGCGCATACCCCACGCCCAACAACGACTCCTGCAAAACCTGGCCGCACGCCACCTATCGCCAGATGGGGGACGCGATTACGTGACACTGCACTCGGGCCGCACTGCAGCGCGACGGTTCGCGCCCAGAGCGTGATTACGTGCGGCGATATCGGGCGCCCCTGACCGGCACGAGTGGGACACGGGCTACGGACAGCCAAGGGGCTAGCTAGCAGAAACCGATGGGGTCATCTGTACTTCTTCGGTTGCTGTCAGCGCAGCCAGGCTCGGATCGCGGGGACGCCGGGTCCATCGAGCCGATCGAGGCGTGCGGATCGTCCGGCCGCAGCCAAGGCGAGGTCGGCCATGTTTCCTCTGACTTCGGGCCCGTTGCCCGTCGACCAGGCTTTGTCATTTGCTGCCCAGCGCACGGTGGGTCGGTCTCGTCGAGTGAACGATCGGCCGACGCGGCTGAAGAGCAGACTCAACACGGGCTCGTAGTGCTCAGCGGGCGCATCGGTGTCGAGATCGAGTGGGCTGCGCACGTCGAGGCTGTGCAGCATGATGTCGCTGAGGGGCGCCGCCTCGGGCCAGCCAGGAGGAGAGAACCGGTGGTCGATGACCGACCGGTAGTCCGCCAGCAACTCGTCAACGGGTCGTTGGGCCTCAGCGACTGCGAGGGAGTGATTCGCCTTGTCGAAGCTGCCTCGAGCGATGACCACGGCTGTGATGTAGCGCCTTCTTGGGGGTCGTACGGCCAGGATCAGGTGGGCCAAGACCTGGCGAATAGTCCATCCGTGACAGAGCGACGGGACTTCCCACTGTTGATCGTCGAGATCCCCGAAGGTCGAGAGCAAGGAGTGGCGTGCCTCAAGGGTGAACGGCCACAGGTCCATCGACCGAAGCTAGCTGAGCACCGCAGTGCAACGGAACGCTGGGGTCCGGGGAGTGCGTGCGCCCGTGCGAGTTCTGACCGATCGGGACCAGCCTGCCCCCGAACGCCGGGTCTGGGACGCGATTACGTGGCACCGCACTTGGGCCGGACTGCGGCGTGGGGTGGGCGCTGATACTCGGGATTATCTGGATCGATATCGGGTGACCCTGACCGCCATGTGTGGGCACTTCGGACTCCTCAGCGGCGTGTTCTCACTGGGGCGCGTCGTGTTCCTCGAGCCAGGCGACGACGTCTTGTTGTCCGATGAATCGGGCCCAGGTCAATGGCGTGGAACCGAAGTCAGGGTCCCGCGCTGCAAGATCAGCGCCGCGATCGACGAGTTTGCGGAGAATGTCGAGCTCCCCGGCCCCGGCGGCGACGTGCGCCGGTGTTCGTCCCGTGAGAGCAGGACTGACCCCGGCGTCGATCATCTCCTCGACGAGCGCCCACCGCCCAAAGTTCGCTGCAGTGCTGAGGAGCTCTGAGGCGATCTCTGGATCGACGAGTCGAATGTCTGCGACGAGTGAGCGATCGCCTCGGATCGCCCGCTCGGTGAACTCGTCGGTGCTGACGGGCCGTTGCCAGCGGTAGAGGTCACGGAGCAGCGAGATTTCCGCGCCATGGTGAATGAATTCGTCGAGCATGTGCAGGACAAAGCCAGCCCGTGTGCCGTCGCTGTGCTCGCCCCCGATCGGGCCGATGACGGTGCTGAGTCGTTCATCGTCGACGAGCGCGAGATGCGCATCCCAGCGTGCGTGGGCTCGATCGAGCTGATCCAGTGCTTCCGCTGCGGTGGCCGGCGGTGTGGAGTCGGTGGCATCCGCGCCGACCGGCTCTCCTTGGGGCTGGACGCCCAACCATTTCGGGGCGCGATCTTCGCCGTACATGTCGATCAGGTGCCAGAGTCGCCACGCCAACGTGGTGAACGGATCGGGATACACGATCGGTGCCCACTCACCGAAACGCGTGCCGTCGGAGCGCTCACGAATCGACCAACATCCGGGCACCGGCTCCCAGCAGTATTCGTCGTCGGTCAGACCATCGAGTCGCCGCCGGGTGCGTTCCCACACCGTGTCGGACAGCCGTTGCAGTTCCTCGCTCGTTGGCACCATCACCGAGACTGTACGCAGCCCTCGTGCGAGCAGCGGCCGGTGGCCGAGCTCTGCGCGCCAAGACTGACGCGCCACCGACTCCATGCATCCTCAGCCCGAGTCGATGGCGACGTGATTACGGGGCACCAGAGTTGGGCCGTGGTGCGGCGGCGACCGTTGGGGCCATGTCGTGATTCTGCGTGTCGAAGTGTGTGGCGCTCCGAGTGAATGCATCCCGTGCGCTGCTGCGTCTACCTCGTGGAACCGGGTTGGGTATGGAAGTGGTGGAGCTGTCGGAATCGTGCCGGGTGGTGTTGGGTTGGAGTCTGGATGGATGGGGCGTCTTCCGGACGAGATCGCCACGCGGCGTTTGCATCTCCGCCTGTGGCGTCCCGACGACGTTCCGGCGTTGCGAGCGTCGATCGAAGCGAGCCTCGACCACCTCCGTCCGTGGTTGGCGTGGGTGCCATTCGAACCGGTCAGCGATGAAGACCGCACCAGATTCATGGCGTCGTCGAACGAGCACTGGGAGCAGGGCGGCGATGCCGCGTACGGGGTGTTTCGTGACGGTGTTGTCGTGGGTGGATGTGGTCTGCATCACCGGTGGGGTCCGAACACGTTGGATCTCGGCTACTGGGTCCATGTTGACCACATCGGCCAGGGTTATGCGCAGGAGTTGGCTCGTGGTCTGACGGAGGCTGCGTTCGCTGTGGAGGGCATTGACAGCGTCGAGATTCACCATGACAAGGCCAACGAGCGCAGCAGGGCCGTGCCGGTGGCGTTGGGATTCGTTCGCGGTCCGGAGCAGCCCGACGGCGTGGGCGCACCCGGAGATGTCGGGATCGACTGCACATGTTCGATCCGCCGATCGCAGTGGACTACTCGCCTTCGACGATCGTGAGGGAAGTGAGAGACTCTCGCAGCACCGCAACGATCGGTGCTTCGGAAGCGGCACGTAGCGTTACGCGGTGCGCTGCTCGGGCTGTTTCCGAGTGAGGTTGTAGGCGCCGTCGCCGCGCGTACGGGCTGAGCTATCGGGCGATTCCATCGGTAGCCGTACAGCCGCTGTCCTCACGCCCAGCCCTCCAGTGGTGTCGGCACTGACGCGCTCAGCTCAGCCCTGGGTTGGTGAGCAGTCGTCGGCCCATTTCGGCGACGCCGTACGCGCCGCACGACTCCGACACGCCGATCGCGGCGGTGATCAGTTCTCGCGCTCGGGCTCTGTCGTTCTCGCGTCCTCGGAGCAGGAGAACGTCGGCGAGCACCATCGACGTATCCGCTGCCAGCAGCGGCGTCTGTAACGACTCGACGAGGGCAATGCCGGCCTCGCAGTCTGCAACACCGCCGTCGGGGTCGCCGATGAGTGCTCGGAGTCGACCGATGAGCGACGACACCGGCAACTTGAGTTCGCAGGCGCAGTGTCCGATCGCCATCTGGCCGGCGTAGGGCTGGAGAGCGGGGATCAACGCGGCCGCCCGTTCGGCGTCACGGACGATCCCAACCGCTTCCGCAACGGATGCCAGAACGTTGATGATCGGAAGCGGCGTGCGCAACTCATCGACGGAGTGGGGCATGAGCGACGTCAGTGTGGCGATCGCCGTGTCCCAGTCGCCGTCACGCGCACACTGTCGTGCGAGCTCCGACCGCGGCGACAGGTATTCGGCTCCGCGCGGGTGCTTCGGCGCAGCGGTGGTGACCTCGTGACACCCTCGGAGATGGGCGAGGACGCCGGCCTCGTAGGCGAACATGTATGCGAGCGGCGAGTCAGGACCAACGAGGCCTGATGCGTTATGGATGAGAGTTTCCGCATCGTCGAGCCGACCGTCCGCCAGAGCGAGCGAAATGTCGAAGACGTGCACAACGTTCCACGATCCGCCGCCCAGCGTGGAACGCACGCGTTGCGCGGCGGCGTCCATGGTCGGACGATCGGCGCAGCGTGCTGCCATGTATCCGAGTCCGAGCGTCGCGAGCCCGATCATCAGCGGAGACTCGTGACGCTCGCCGAGGGCGAGTGTCGAGAGGTGGACGTCTCGACAGTGGTCGATGTCCGGTATGCCGAGGAGAAGGTCGAGGAAACAGTCGCGGATGTGCCAGGACAGTTCGAGCGGGATGGCGGTGTCGAGCGCCTCGACGGCCACCTCCGCGTCAGTGACATCGAAGGGTCGTCCACGGGTCGCAGCGAGGAACGCGCGAAGACCCCGTGCGACAGCAGCGCAATCTGTTCCTGGCGGCGTCTCGTCGACCGCTCGGGCAGCGAGTCGCTCGACCTCTGCTGGTGTGACGCGCGCCCCCCTGATCGTTTGGGCGAGAGCTCGTAGGGCCAGCACGTGGTCCCCGCGATCGAGGGCCAGCGACGTCGCCCTGGCGAGGTCTCCCGACCACGAACCGGGCTCGAGGGATTGAGAAAAGACTCCGGCGATTCCCCGGTTGTAAAGCGCCCGATTGAAAAGCTCCGGGTACTGCTCGGCGGCGTCGCCGAGTACCTCGATGGCGCGTTCGGACCACGCCAACGCATCCTCCATCGCACCCAGGTGGTCGGCCGCAGCGGCCGCGGCGAGCGCCGCAGCAACGGCTTCGCCGA
>JBGTIA010000406.1:0-4965 GCA_041745835.1 Ilumatobacteraceae bacterium
GGACCCTCGCTGGCCGACGCCGGTGACACGGTGCGCACCCTGGAGCGTGTGGGCGGGCAGATCGACGGCGTCCTCGGGGGGCTGTCGCGCTTGCCCATCGGGCCCGACTACGACCCCGAGAGCGGGCTCGGCGACACGTTCGGCCGTCTGGCGGAAACCCTGGAGGAGTTGCCCGGACAGCTCGAGGCGACCTCGTCCAGCCTGACCGACTTCACCGGGGACGCCAGCAGCTTGCTGGCCGAACTCGATCGGTTCGCGGTTTCCGTCGGAGCGATCTCCACCGACCTGACGGACACGAGCGCACTCGTCGATCAGTACCGCAGCAGTGTCGACGAGGTGCGCCGGCTCGCCGTCGAGACGAAGACCGACCTCGATTCGAGTGTGACGATGATGCGCATATTGCTCGTGGCGGGCGGTGTGACCCTGCTGCTGGGACAGATCGTGCCGCTCTGGCTCGGCCGTTCGCTGCTCGACGACGTGAACGAGGACGAGAACAACCACGAGCCTGCCGCCATCTCGTGAACAACTTCACCTCTGAGAGGTGGAGTTGTTCACGAGAAGCGGAGATCAGGTCTCGATGGTGCCGGACTGCCCCGACTCGGGGCGCTCGTCGCCGACTCGCGCTCTGGCGACGTCGACCAGTTGGCGGAGCTTGTTCGGCGCGGTCCAGTACTCCCAGCGATCCGACGCCACCCGCACGACCACGGCACTGGCCCGACCGTCGGGAAAGTACGTGTCGAGGCGCGGGCTCCACAGGTCGTCGAGCAACTGGCTGTCGTCTTCGATGACCGCTCGACCGGACACGGAGACCCAGGTCGACGAGCCATCGACGAAGGCGACGTTGACCGCCTCCATGCTCGGCGACACCCAGTCGGCGTCACGGCCGACGACGAAGACGACGTCGCCCGATTCGGACAGGCCCTGCACGGCCAGGGGACGCGACGAGAGCGTGCCACGCTCGTCGATGGAGGTGAACATCACGGTGCTGACCTTGGCGACCCGCTTGCGCAACTCCGCAAGATCGAGCTCACCATCGGTGTCGCCGGCCACCAGCTTCTCCGATACCCCCTTGAGTCGTTCGCCTGCGGTACGCGCGCCCGAGGCGAGCCCACCGAGCGCGGTCGCCACCGGCGAGCGCCAGTCACGTGTCGTGTCGGCGCTGTCCTGGGTGTCGTTGTCCTGGGTGTCGTTGCCATCCGTCGACGAGCGGTCCTCGATTCGATCTGTCCCCATCCGTGCCGCGAAGGCATCGAGATCGGGCTGATCCTGGGGACGTTCGGCCGGCTGATCGTTCGGCGGATCGGGAAAGTCCTCGCCGGCCGTCGGGCTCGGCATGGGGTTGGCGACATCGGGATGAGGACCTTGGGCGGGATTGCCGCCTGCTTCGACGCGGAGGTTCTTGGAGTTCATGCACCCGACTACCCGGACAGCATCTCGGTCATGCATCGCCGGTTCCCCGAGCCCGGGCCCCGCAGCACCAAGCGGTTACGCCGGTGCCTGGCACCGGCGTAACCGGACCCGGCACCGTGTGACAGTTGGGTGGTGTGCTACGACGGGCGGTCATGACGATGACATTCCACGAGGCGTGCGACGCCGTCTGTGCACCGGGGACCCGGTTCGAGATCCAGGAGATCGACGTCGGTGGCGTACCGACCAAGGTGTTCGCCGGGACACCGCCGAACATCCGGTACCTGTTCGCAGCGGCCGCTGCTCGCACCGATGACTTCATCGTGTTCGAGGACGAGCGCTGGCCGATGCCGCGGGTGACCGAGCTGATCGGCCAGATCGGACATGCGCTCGTCGAACGGCTCGGAGTCACCAAGGGCGACCGGGTGGCGATCGCGATGCGCAACTACCCGGAGTGGATTGCAGCGTTCGCAGCGATCACCTCCGTCGGAGCCGTGGCCGTGCCGATGAACGCATGGTGGCAGACCGACGAGATGGTGTTCGCTCTCGCCGACTCCGGCTCGACGATCGTCATCGCAGATGCCGACCGGCTGAACCGCATGCGGGCGGCGGAGCACGGATCGATCACCGCCACCGTCGTCACCGTGCGCGAACACGCCGAACCGCACGAGGACGACCCGTTCCCCGTGGTCGCGTTGGAGGATCTGCTCGCCCCGGGCGCCTCGACACCCGACGTCGACATCGACCCCGACGACGACGTGACGATCCTCTACACCTCGGGCACCACCGGCAACCCGAAGGGCGCGGTGTCGACGCACCGTGCGGTTCTGAGCTCGCTGATGGCGTTCGCAGCCCGCGGTGCCGTCAACACTCTACGCGAGCCGGCCGAACCCGATCCGGACAAGCCGCAGCCAGCGCTGATGCTCTGCGTGCCCTTGTTCCACGTGACCGGCCTGGTGCCGGTGATGCTCGGCGCATTCGTCGGCGGCTCCAAGCTCGTGATGACCTACCGGTGGGATCCAGAACGTGCGCTCGAGCTGATCGAACGCGAGCGGGTGACGAACTTCGTTGGCGTGCCCACGATGAGCTGGGACCTCCTCGAAGCGCCATCGTTCGCCGAGCGCGACACCTCGAGCCTGCTGTCGGTCGGAGGTGGCGGAGCCCCGATGCCTCCCGAGTTGGTCAAACGCATCGAGGACAACTTCTCCAAGGGTCGTCCCAGCCTGGGCTACGGCATGACCGAGACGAACGCCTACGGGCCCGGCAACGCAGGAGACGACTTCATCGCGCACCCGACGTCGACCGGGCGCGCCGTCCCGCTGATGGACCTGCGTGTGACCGATCCGCTCGGCAACGTCCTGCCGGAGGGCGAGACCGGCGAGATCTGGTTCCGCGGCCCCATGCTGATCCGTGGCTACTGGAACCGGCCCGACGCCACGGCCGACACGATCGTCGACGCGTGGTTGCGCTCCGGCGACATCGGCCGGATCGACGACGAGGGGTTCGTCTACGTCAGTGACCGCGCGAAGGACATGGTGCTGCGGGGTGGCGAGAACATCTACAGCGCCGAGGTCGAAGCGGCGATCTACGAACATCCTGCGGTCTACGAAGCAGCGGTGTACGGCCTCCCGCACGAACGCCTCGGCGAGGAGCTGGCCTGCCACGTGATGGTGAAGCCCGGTGAGACCCTCGATGTCGGCGAGCTCCAGCGCTTCGTCGGCGAACGGCTCGCCAGTTTCAAGGTGCCCACCCGCGTCACCATCGTCACCGAACAATTGCCGCGCAACGCATCGGGCAAGATCCTCAAGCGCGAGCTGCGCGAGGCGCTGCTCCCATGACTCGCATCCTCATCACCGGGAGCAACAGCGGCTTCGGCAAGCTGGCCGCGCTCTCCCTCGCCCGGGCGGGCCACGACGTGATCGCCACGATGCGCACCGTCGCGAAGGGCGACGACCTCCGCGACACCGCCGAAGCCGAGGGGCTGTCGATCGAGATCCGCCGACTCGACGTGTGCAACCCGGCGTCGGTGAGCGAAGCCATCGGCGATCCGGACCGACTCGACGTGGTCGTCAACAACGCCGGCTTCGAGGTGGCGGGCGCGCTCGAACTGGTCGACGACGAACTGTGGATGCGTCAGCTCGACACGAACGTGCTCGGCCCGATGCGCATCGTGCGTGCCGTCCTGCCGGCGTGGCGAGCACGTGGCAGCGGGACGATCGTCAACGTGTCGAGCATCGCGGGCGTCGTCGGGTCGCCGTTCGGCGGTGCGTATTCCGCGTCGAAGCACGCCCTCGAAGGCCTGAGCGAGGCGTTGCACTTCGAGACCGTCGGGTTCGGGATCCGGGTCAGGCTGGTGGAGCCCGGACGGTTCGACACCGGATTCCACGACAACATCGTGACCGTGGACGGTTGGGAGGACTCGGACTACGTCGACCGGGCAACTCGCTTCCGCGACTCGCAGGGTGTGTTGTCGGGCGGCGGGCCCGCACCGGATCCACAGGACGTCGCCGATGCGATCGTTCGCGCTGCGCTCGACGCCGATGCTCCCTTCCGGAACTTCGTCGGCAACGATGCGCAGCTGATCCACTCGGTCAAGTCGTCGATGTCGTTCGAGGAGTTCGAAACCGTGATGCGAGACACGCTCGACTGGCACGAATGACCGAGCCGCCCACCGAGACGCCGGCGGTCAAGACCTACCGCTACTTGCGGATCAGCATGGTCGGCGCGGTCGTTCTGCTCGGCGTGTCGATCCTGGTGGAGCGATCTGGGCTGTCGTGTTGGCAGACCTCGGTGTCGGCGTACTACTACACCCCGGTGCGGGCGATCTTCGTCGGTGTCCTGATGGCGGTCGGGCTGAGTCTGATCGTCATCAAGGGCAGCACGGCCTGGGAGGACGCAACGCTGAATGCCGCCGGGATGCTGGCGCCAGTCGTGGCGGTCGTTCCGACCACCGACGTCGGCCGGTGCTGGTCGCAGAGCCCGGGACCACTTCCGGTCGACGGCGACGGGAACCTTGCCTCCTGGGTGACCGCGAACATCGACAACAACATCACCGCGCTGTTGATCACCGGCATCGCCGGGCTGCTGGTCGCCGCCGTGATCGCCAGCATCGCCACGAGCAACATCCGAGCGGTTGCCGAGGTCGGCGACATCGGGATGCGGCTGGGCCTGGCAGCGGCGATGGCATTCCTGCTCGTCGGGACGGGACTCTTCGTCCTCTGGGACAACTTCAACACGCGTGCGCACGGCATCGCTGCGGTGCTCATGTTCTTCTTCCTCGCGCTCGCCGTCGGCGGCAACGCCTGGGACCGACGTGGCGACCCGGCGCCGCGCACCTACTTCTGTCTCTACGCAGCGATCGCGGCCGCCATGGTGATCGCGCCGGCGATCATGTTCCCGCTGGGCTCGAGCTGGCGCCACATGGTGTTGGTGCTCGAAGCGACCGAGATCACGCTGTTCGCCGTCTTCTGGTTGGTGCAGACCCGCGAACACTGGGACGAGACGATCTGAACGAGCGTGGCGCCGACGCTTCGTCGGGTCGCCGGGTCGAGCGCTAGG
>JBGTIA010000407.1:0-7099 GCA_041745835.1 Ilumatobacteraceae bacterium
AGTCGGCCGGTCCTCCCGACGTCGCCGGCGGCCCGCCCCACTTCGTGCACGGCATGTTCGCCGAGTTGACCGTCGAGTGAATCGTTGCGATCCGGTGCGCCGGGCTGTGCAGCCCGGCGCACCGCCGCGCAGCGTCTCCAACGTCGCCGACGTCGAGTCAAGTCGAGGCCCTGCGGCGCCGATGAAGCGAGACGTCCGCGTGTACGAACGGGAGTTGTCGTGGCCATCATCCGTCCCTCGATCGATCATCTCGACGACCTCCAGGAGCCGCTCGGCGCGGCGACGCAAGCGGTCCTCGACGCATTCGCCGCACTCGGTGACGACTGGACGGTCTACCTTCGCCCGAAGATGGGACAGGACGTTCCGGACTTCGTGCTGGTCCACGACATCGCCGGTGCGGTCACCGTCGACGTGGTCGATTGGCGCCCGAGCGACCATCGCCGTGTCGATGCCGGACACATCGAGGTTCTCGGACCAGACGGTGCCTGGACACCGAGTACCGCACAGCCCCTCGCTGTGGCTCGGCGCCACCGGCGCACCCTGTACGAACAGTTTTACGCCTTTCCCGGCGATGCCAGCGACCCCGGTGGCGTCGTGCGGTCGGTCGTGGCCCTTCCTCGTTGCACCGGTGCCGAGGCTGCGTCGCTCCTCGTCTCCGGTTCGGGCGATCCCGCCAACGCCGTCCTCGTGTGGTCGGGCGACGATCTCACCGACCGGCTCCCGTTCCTGATCGCCGGCCCCGGCTCGACTCCCGCATCGCCGTCGTCGATCACCCGACTGCATCGTCAACTCGTGGTCGATGGCGCGGTGCGCGACGCCGTCGAACCCGTTCGGCTGAGCGAGCACGCTCGTCGCATCGCCGCCAACCCCGAGAAGACCCACGTTCGCGGGGTCGCCGGCACGGCCGGAAGCGGCAAGTCGTTCGCTCTGACCGCGCGTGCAGCGTGCCTCGCCGCTGAGGGCAAGACCGTCCTCGTGTTGTGCTTCAACCTCACGCTCGCAGACCACCTTCGTCGGCTCGTCGTCGAGCGATGCGCCGAGTACGGCGCCAATCCGGCTCGTGTGACGTGCACCAGCTTCCACACGTTCTGTTCACGGGTCGTCGACGATGCCGCCCAGTCCGGCATCGTCGTCGCCGAACCGGCCCGGGGCACGTGGCCGGTCAAGGTCGTCCTCGAGACACGTGACGTGTTCGAGGCCGGATACGAGCGCCGCTTCGACGCCGTCCTGGTCGACGAGGGTCAGGATTTCACGGTCGACTGGTGGAATCTGTTGAGAGAGCACGTCGTACGGCCCGACGGCGAGATGCTCCTGGTCGCCGACTCGACCGTCGATCTGTACGGCAAGTCCACCTGGGACGATCCGGTGGCGCTCGCTGCGGCGGGGTTCACGGAGCCGTGGATCCGCATGACGAGTTCCTATCGGATGGCGCCGGACCTGGTCCGTTCGACCAACGAGTTCGCAACGGCGTTCATCGACCGCGACGCCGTGGTGCCGGAGATCGCGGACGACCAGGAAGTCGTTGTGGGTCACGTGTCGGCGGCGGTTCGATCATGGCGCAACGTGGACAGCGTCGCCGGCCTGGGCGTCGCCGTGGGTCGAGAGGTCGTCAAGCTCCTCCGCGACCATCCAGGGTTGGCGCCTCGCGATGTCGTGTACCTGTGCGAGTACCACCACGACGGCCTGGCGGCGGCCGACGTGATCGAGGCGGCGGGTTATCCGGTCCACCACGTGTACAGCCGTGATCCCGACGAGCGTCGCCGCAGTAAGGGCCGGTTCTGGCCGGAGGCCGACGCCGTGAAGGGGTGCACCGTGCACAGCTTCAAGGGATGGGACAGCCCGGCCGTCGTGGTCGGTGTCGCCATGGAGGAGCGTTCCCGTCGCCTGGCCTACGCGTCGATGACGAGTGTGTCGTCGACGGTGCCCGGCTTCGACACGTCGTATCTCGTGGTGGTGAACGCGGATCCGCGGATGGCGGAGTTCCAGCCCACCTTCGAACTGGGTGCGGCGTTGCCCGTCGAGTCCTGAGGTCCTTCGCTTCCCGGGGGAATCTCGCGCTACGGTCGCCGGTCGTGGACTTCGCCGAGTTGCAGGACGTGATCGAACGGACCTACGGCGATCGAGACCGCGAGCGGGGCGTGTCTGCCACCGTGGCGTGGCTCACCGAGGAGATCGGCGAGCTCGCCCAAGCCGTGCGGAAGGGAACCCACGAGGACCGGGTGCACGAATTCGGCGACGTGGTGGCCTGGGTGGCCACCCTGGCGAATCAGCAAGGCGTCGACCTGAACGAAGCAGTCGCGCGCTACGCCGACGGCTGCCCCAAGTGTGGTTCGATCCCCTGCACCTGCTGACACGCCTCGGTGGCTATTGTCCGGCGGTGCTCCGACGCCTGTTCCTCGTCGTCCTGCTCACTGCGACTGCGTGTCTCGTGCTCGCCCCGACGCCGACCGACGCCGACGGCGAGTCGGGTCGGGTCACGATGGAGGCGCCCTTCCGACTGATCGACACGAGGCCGAACCAGCTCACGTCGATTGCGCTTCCGCAGGGGTTGATCAACGTGACACTCGTCAATCCCGGCTCCAGCGGTGACGCCTCGGTGCGGACCTGTGGCACCGCTCGAGCATCCTCCGATCCGAGCGTTGCGCTTACCCCCGGGCTGGCGTCGCAACTGAAGCTGATCAGCTCGGACTCGTTGTGTCTCTACGCGACGGCTTCTGTGTCGGTCCTCGTGGATCGACTCGCGCTGGTCACCCCAGAGCCCGTACCCGGCGGATCGCAGTACGTGGGCCTCCCGGCGCCGATCGGTCTGCAGGACGCGACACTCGGAGCTGGTCAACACCAGCTGACCCGACCCGCCGTCGTGCCTGCCGACGCAACTGCGATGGTGCTCTCGCTCGGGGCGGGTGGCGGCATCGCCGGAGCCGTCGGAATCGGTCGGTGCGGCCAACTCCCGATGTACACCGAGCTCTCGACCCCCGCAGCATTGCCCGTGACGGTCGCCTTTGCGAGGGTCGGACCGGGCGACGGAACCCCGTGCATCGATGTCGTCGGCGGGCCGGTGGACGTCGGCGTCGAACTGCTCGGCTGGCTGTCGCCGACCGGAGCCGATCCCACCTCGCTGCCACCGATGTACTCGCTGAGCGGTGGGCCATCGCTGGAACCCGGGCTCGTGCCGATCAACCCGGATCGGGCGCTGGACACCCGCAACGGCATCGGGTGCGTGGATGACGGCATCGAGGTGTGCGCTCAGTACCTCCGTCAGTTCCTCGGCAACACCACCTACCGGCTCGACCTCGTCGACTACGTCACCCCATGGACGACGGCGCTGAGCCTGAACGTCACCGCGACCGGTCCCGCGAGCGCCGGGTTCCTCACGGTGTGGCCCTGCGGGCCGATGCCGGAGACGTCGAGCCTCAACTTCGACACCGGCCAGACCGTCGCGAACCTCGTCGTGGCCTCACTCGATGAGGGCGGCGGCGTGTGTATCCGGAGCACCGTCGACGTTCACGTGCTCGCCGACGTCGCCGGCCTGTACGACTTCGGCTTCGGCGAGCCCGTCCAGACGGTCACGCCGGAACGGCTGCTCGACACTCGCAACGCCATCGGCGTACCGGGGCGCTACGCGGTCGCAGCCGACGGTGTGGTCACGCTGCAGGTCACCGGTAGAGGTGGAGTTCCCGCTGGTGCCGTGGCCGCCACGATGAACCTCACGGCAGTGAGTGCATCGGCTGCCGGATATATCACCGTCTGGCCATGCGATGCGCCTCGACCGAACGCGTCGAATCTGAACATTGCGACCGGGGCGACCAGACCCAACCTCGTCACGGTCGCCCTCTCGGCGTTCGGGACAGCGTGCATTTACAGCTCCGTCGCCGTGCACCTGCTCGCCGACGTCGCGGCCTGGTACGGACCCGCCGGGGTGGCCGGGCTGGTCGAACTCGCACCGATGCGAATCCTGGACACGCGCAATGCGATCGGTGCACCGCGCGCCAAGCTGCGCGCCGGCAACGTGTTGAAGCTCCAGGTCGTCGGACGCGGCGGCGTCGACTCCGACGCCGATTCGGTGATCATGAACGTGACCGCAACGGGCACCGAGGCTGCTGGCTTCGTCACGATCTGGCCATGCGATGCCGCGCAGCCCGTGGTGTCGAACCTCAACTTCGCCGCTGGTCAGACCAACCCCAACTCGGCGTCCGTGAAGCTCTCCGCGACCGGCACGGTGTGCCTGTTCAGCGATGCCACGACCGATCTGATCGCAGATGTAGCCGGGTTCACGACGTCGACACCCACCGAGGTCGTCACACTCCGGCTCCGATGAGAATCGAGCGCCGCGACCTCGCAGCGATCACCCGCAAACCAACCCGCAAACCACGGGGTCAGCCCGAGGCAGTCATCGCCGCAACTGGACCAGTTCAGCGATTTGGATGGCGTTGAGGGCGGCACCCTTTCGCAGGTTGTCGTTGCTGACGAACATCGCGAGGCCGCAGCCTGTGCGCGCCCCTTCGTCGACGCGGAGTCGACCGACGTAGCACGGGTCCTGGCCGGCGGCTTCGAGCGGTGTGGGCACGTCGGACAGCACGACGCCGGTGGCCCCCGCCAGCAGTTCGGTGGCCCGTTCGACCGAGATGGGCCGCTCGAACTCGGCGTTGATCGACAACGAGTGGCCGGTGAACACCGGCACCCGGACGCACGTGCCGGACACGAGGAGTCCGGGGATGTCGAGGATCTTGCGACTCTCGTTGCGGAGTTTCTGCTCCTCGTCGGTCTCGAACGATCCGTCGTCGACGATCGAACCGGCCATGGGCAGCACGTTGAAGGCGATCGGCTTGGCGAACTTGGTGGGCGTGGGGAAGACGACGGCGGCTCCGTCGTGGGTGAGTTCGGCCGCGCGATCGACGACCTCGCGGACCTGCTTGTCGAGTTCGTCGACGCCGGCGAGTCCGCCGCCGGACACCGCCTGGTAGGTGGAGACGATCAGTCGCGTGAGCCCGGCTTCGTCGTGGAGCGGCTTGAGCACCGGCATGAACGCCATGGTGGTGCAGTTCGGGTTGGCGATGATGCCCTTCGGCGGGTCGGTGGCGAGGTGCCCGTTGACCTCGGCCACGATCAGGGGAACGTCGGGGTCCATGCGGAATGCAGACGAGTTGTCGATCACGATCGCGCCGGCGTTCGCGAACTTGGGGGCCAGTGCCCGCGACGATGTGGCACCGGCGGAGAACAGGGCGATGTCGAGCCCGGCCGGGTCGGCGGTCTCGGCGTCCTCGACGATCACGTCGACGCCCTTCCACGGCAGGCTGGTGCCTGCGGAGCGTGACGACGCGAAGTACCGCATCTCGGAGATCGGGAAGTTCCGTTCGTCGAGCAGGCGGCGCATGACGCTGCCGACCTGACCCGTTGCTCCGACGACACCGACGCGAAGTGCTGCAGACATGACCGAAACGATAACGGTCGACCCGTGCGCACCCGGCGCGGGTTTGTCCGAGTCGCTCTGGCGCGTCGCGCGGATCGTCGACGGCTCTGGCACAATCGTCGTCATGCGTCGGCGTCCTCAACTCGTGCCCTGGAAGGCGGCGGGTCGAACCAGCGAGCAACAGGTGAGCGGAGACGATGTGGTGCGCACCACCGGCTGGGTGTTCAACAACGAGACGGGCAGTGAGCTGACCCTCGAGCAGTTCGTGGCGACCGGCGACTCCGAGGTCCCGGCCTATCTCACGGTGTTCGGACTGCGGGCACCCGACGCTGCGGGTCGTACCCCCGATGACAAGACGCTCGTCGAGATCGGTTCGGGTATCGGCCGGATGACGTGTGCATTCACCCGGGAGTACGAGTCGGTGGTCGCCTGCGACCTCGATGCCGGCTTCCTCGAGCGGTGCATCGAGACGGTCGGTCAGTTCGGCAAGGTCGATCGACTCCGGATGAGTCACGTCATCGACGGACACACGCTCGACCTCCCGCCGAATTCCACCGACGTCGCCTTCAGCTACATCACGCTCCAACACTGCGATCCCGACGACGCGCTGGAGTTGACGTCCGAGGCGGTGCGCGTCACCCGACCGGGCGGCAAGGTCGTGCTCAACTATCGCGGGCGAAGCGCTCAGGACATCGTGCTGCTGCCGCTGGGAGCGCTCACGCGCGGGTTGTTCCGCATCCCCAGGTTCGGGCCGTGGCTCTCGCAGCGCCGGCTGGCAGCGCGGCTCGGCTGGCAAGCGAACCGGTTGCAACCCGACGAACTGATCGGTCCGCTGTCACCGTTGCTCACCGACATCGAGATCTGGCGCAACCCGAAGAGCAAGGTCACCGGGCACGGAGCGGCCAACAAGGAATTCGACGGGATCAATCCGCATCACTACTGGTTGATCGCGACGGTTCGCTGACTGTCGGAACCGGAAGGAGCCCGACCTGGGTGATGCGGTGGCGCCCGACGGCACGGATCGTGATCTGCCAACCGTCGACGACGATCGTTTCGCCTGGTCTCGGGAACCGGCTCAACTCGTCGAGCACGAGCCCGGCGATGGTGATGTAGTCGCCGCCGGGCAAATACACGTCGAGGTCGACGAGGTCGTGCACGGGGAACGTGCCCGGGAGCACGATCGTGCCGTTCGCTTCGCGCACCACGGCCTGCAGGTCGGGATCCGTCTCGTCCCAGATCTCCCCGACCAGTTCCTCGACGAGGTCCTCGACGGTGACGATGCCCTGCGTCCGCGCGTACTCGTCAACGACGACGGCCATCTGCGTCCGTCGCGTCTGGAACTCGCGCAGGGCGGTGAGGACTCGCGCGGCGTCCGGGAACGCCGGGATGTCCCACATCACCGATGTGACGGGCGCGTCGTCTCGGCCGAGCAGACTGCGCAGCCGAACCATGCCGACCAATCGGTCGAGGTTGCGCTTCTCGGCGACCGGGGCGCGCGAATGACCGGTCTCGATCAGGAGGGCAAGGGCTTCGCCACACGTGGCGTCGGCGTCGATGACGACCACGTCGTTGCGCGGCACCATCACCTCGTCGAGGGTGCGCTCGGCGATCTCGAAGGCTCCGTCGATGATCTGGCGTTGTTCAGGTCCGAACGTCTCGTGGATGGCCACCATGTCGCGGAGTTCGTCG
>JBGTIA010000408.1:0-5007 GCA_041745835.1 Ilumatobacteraceae bacterium
AACTGCGCTGCCGAGGTCTGGGGCAGGGGCTGTCGAGCGGTGCTCGACTCGCACATCCGGTGTGCGATGCCAGCAACCATACACGCGCGGCAACCACGACGCCAATGGGTGTCGAGGTCCGCAACGGTGGACATCGAGCCAGCCCCACATCTGGAGATCTCGACCAATCGCAGCGTCGACCGACATAGCTGGACACGATGTCTAGGTTCTGTATCTTTCGTCGTTTTCGATGCGCTTCGAACGTTGCACTGTTCACCGAGTGGGAGACTGACGAGGGTGGCGACACGTCGCGCCGATCGGGGAGCACATGGCGAATTCGACTGAGACGGACGGCGTCCAACCCACGCCGTGATCCGCTGCCTGCCGTTCCTGGCCTCGACCCGGAGTTCAACCCCCGCCGTTCGAATCCGCGCCTGTATCGGCCGGGCCGGTGGAGCTCCTGGTAGTCGCATGTGCTCGACCCGGTCCCGCTCGTGTCGGAGACGTCGCGGTGGCGCCGGGCGCGGCCTACCGTCAGCGTCGCAGCTGCGTACGCCGTGCTCGGCAGTGTGTACAACGTTGCGTCGTCTGAGGCCGTGTCCGCGGTCGGCGCTGCCGCTGCTGACCGCCGAGGGGACCACTATGCGAATCCCGAGATCGGTTTGCACCTCGTGCATCCCGACGATCGGAGCAGACTGTCGCGGCTGCTCGCCCAAGGCAGGTCCGACGGCCCCAAGCAACTGCGATGGGTCGCGCCCGATGGCCGAGTGCTGCACACCGAGCACGCGTTCGTCGAGGTGTCCGATCGCCGTGGTCGCGTCGTGGCCATCGACGGTCGCATCCGCAACGTCACCGCCGAACGCCACGATCGCGCCGAGGCCGAACTCGGTCTGGCCATCTGGGGCTGGGTCGCCGACGACGCCGTCGACACGGGGACGGTGTTCACTCGGGCCTGCGATTGCATCGTCCAACTGCTGGGCGTCGAGGCCGCCTGGATCGGCGTCCCGTTGGCCGACGGCAGCGTCCGTGTCGAGTACACCTCCGCCTCCGCTGACCGGGTCGTCGACGAGATCGAGATGCGCTGCGACGAGGGACCATTCGCCAACGGTCCGAGCGGACGCTCGATCCGCGACGGCGAGCCGGTCAGGATGCGGCCGTGCGATCCGGGGTATGCAGCATTGCGGCAACGGGCGCGTGATGCCGGCGTGACCGCTGCATTGGCCGTGCCGATCCGGGCTCAGGGCCGAGTGTTGGCCGTCCTCACGGTGCTCTCCCGCTTCGGCGATCCGTTCGACGACGCCTATGTCGAACGATTCGATCGAATCGCAGCGCGCCGGAGTCGCAGCCGCGTTGCCCACGCCGGTCACCGGCACTCCTCGGCGGTAGCGCGCGCGACCGCGATCGGCATCGACCTGGGCGCAGCACTCGACGAGGGACGTCTCGAACCGTGGTGGCAACCGCAAGTCGCTCACGACGGACGGATCGTCGCCCTCGAGGCACTGGTGCGCCTGCGCGATCACGATGGGTCGATCCTCACTCCCATCGCCGTTCTGCCCGCGGCCGAAGAGTGCGGTCTCATGGGGGCGCTCGGTCAAACGGTTCGACGTCTCGCGATCGCGCAAGCGGTCCCCTGGTTGGCGAACGGACTCGAACGGGTCTGTCTCAAGTGTCGGTCGTTGAACTCCTCAACCCCGGCTTCCTGGCCGAGATCGAAGACCTCGTCCGTCTCCACGAACTTCGTGCTGACCAAGTGGAGTTGGAGCTCGTCGAGACCGCCCCGCTCGACGGCACTGCGCTGCGGCTGCTCTCTCGGTTGTCGCGCCTCGGTTACCGGATCGCCGTGGACGACTACGGCTCGGGTTGGGCGTCGCTCGGCCACCTCGCCCGAATTCCGGCGTGCGCGTTCAAGATCGACCGTGTCTTCGTTCGCGACCTCACCACCTCGGCGCGAGGGCGAGCATTGGTCAGTTCGACGTGCGAGCTCGGACACGCACTCGAACTCGCGACGGTCGCTGAGGGTGTCGAGACCGTCGAGCAGGCCGAGTTGCTCTCCGACGTGTTCTGCGACCTGCCCCAAGGATTCCTCTTCTCGCCTGCGATCGACCGCGCCGGCATCGAGCGCCTGCTGAGAGGCGACGGCGTCGAGCAGTGGCCGCGCCGACTCTCGACCGTTTCGCCGGGGTGAGCACACTCGCTCCCCCTTGCCGACTGGACTTCGCAGCGATCAGACCGAGCGGGAATCGATGTCGGCGAGGACCTCGCCGATGATGCGGGTGACGATGTGGGGAGCGATCACGTCGCCGCCCTCTTCGTCCGCAACCTCGTCCGCGAACGCTTCGACGGAAGGCGTGCCGCCCACCAGCACGTGGCTGAGCGCCTCCGATGCGGCGTTGGGATCGTCGAGACCATCGACGGCCTCGGCGACGTGTTCGGGGTCCTCCGCGACCGCATGGACGACGGCCATCGCCTGCTTGCGACCCGACCTGGTCGACACCACTTCCTCGCGGTCCGGGTGCTGATCGCTCTCCCACTCCGCGAGCGCTTCGTTGTACCCACCCTCGCCCGGTCGGATCACCATCGAACCGGGCTCGGTGACGGCCTCACCGTCGGCGTCCTCGTCGTGGCGGCCGGGTGCCACGGGCACGGTCAGGGATCCATCGTCGTGTCGGATGATGCTCATGGCGCCGGGTACCCGTTCGGATGACCAACCACACACCGTGCAACGGCTCGCGCACCGTTCCTCGCCCGAGGTGCTCGACCTCCAGTGGTGAGGCGAGCTCAGGCGTGATGGGAGTGCCGGCGAACCGAGAACCGACGGCTGTGCGTCAGCCGAGGTCTTCCCACCGCACGAGCGAGAACGTCGTGATCAGGCGGTACTCGAGGCTGGTCGGCAACCGGTTCGTCTTCGAGCACGACACCACTGACACGGTCTCGCCACCGACCCGGCGTGTCGCCGAGAGAATGTCGTTCGCGAACTTGCTGGTGACGAACTCGGCGACCATGCGATAGGTGTAGCGGCGGCTGTCGGCGGTGAGGATGTGCAGCTCGTCGCCGGGCTGGATCAGATGCTGGTTCCGGTAGGGCCCCCCGGCTTCGGTGCGGTGCCCGAACAACACCGAATTCGCACCCTGACCGACCAGGCCGGTTCCCGCCCAGTGCCACGTGTTGCCTCGGTCGACCGTGCGTTTCGCATCACCGTCGTACACCCCGTGGACCAGGCCGAGCCGGGGAATGGTGACGATCCAGGGGAGCGGTCCTCCGGGCGGTGGCGGATTCACGGGCGGGGTGTACACCGCTCGCTCCGGCGTCCCGGTGTACCAACCCGTCACGTCGCATATCAGGTGGGCTGCGCCGTAGCCGTAGCAGGCGACCCCAGCAGTGCTGGTCCGACAGATCGCGTGGTTGGCGATGGTCTGGCCCGATGCGGTCACGTTGAGGTTCGAAGCGTTCGGCAGCGGGGTCTGCGCGGCGTACAGGGTGAAGAACCCGGCGTCGACCGTGCTGGTCACGGTGAGGTTCATGGCGATCGCCTGGGCCCGCTGGTTGATCGGTGCGGGCAGCGTGAACTGCTTCGTCGAGGCGTGCCACACCCGCATCTTCTCTCGCCGCGTATCGAGCATCCGGGTGGGGGTGATGGGAACGAACAACCCGTCCGCCGATGGCCCGCTGCTCGGGCCGGTCATGTAGCCGACGAGGTCGAACAACAGGTGCGACCCGCAGAAGTTGTACAGATCGACGCCGGACACGCCGCCCTCCCAACCGAGCTTCGTGATCACACCGACAGCACGCGTCTCACCGACACCGACGTTCAGGTTCGACGTGTCGGGCACCGCGCTCCCGCGGGGATACGCCGTGACGAAGCCGGCCACGCCGGCGGTGACAGCCGTGAGCGTGCCCACGACTGCGGTCGCATCGGCAGGAACCAGGCCGTTGAGGTCCACCCGCGAGATCGAACCGACCCCGGGCTGCGGTCCCGACCGGGTGTCGAGTGTCCGCACGGCCGACGAGAACGCCACGAGACGACCGGCGCGTACTGCGGTCGTCGTCGGGCGGTACACCCCGATCAGGTCGACGATGAGATCACACCCCACATAGGAGGTGAGATCGACGGCGCCGCTTCCGAGCTTGATCGTGACCAGGTTGGCAACGGCGCCGTCCGACGGCGACAGGTTCTGGCTCGACGTGTCGGGCATCGGCTCGCCCGAGGGGAACACCGTGACGAAGTTGGCTCCGGCACCCACGCTGACGGCCGTGACACTGAGCACGGCAGCGACGGCGTCGCCAGGCACCCCCGGTTGGTTGGTGACGCCGACACGGATCCAGCGGTCGCCGAGGCGTTGGTAGCCGTAGCCCGCGGGCGCTCCGGGGCGGTTGCGGGTGTCGCACAGACGCCGTTGCTCGACGACTTCGAAGAAGCTCGCACCGGGTTCGACGGCGTGCGCCGACCCCGACAGCAGCGTGGCACCCGCGAGGGCACCGGCGGTCCCGCCGAGGAACGCCCGCCGCCCAAGGGTGTAGGTGTTGCGGCTCACCGGATGGATGACCTCGATCGTCGAGCCAGCGTCCGGTTCGTGCATACAGAACCTACGGCAACTCGTGACGCAACCTTGAGACTTCGTAGAGAGAAATCGCAGCGGCCGTGGAAACATTCAGCGAGCTGATGCGGCCGGCCATGGGAATGCCGACGATCGAATCGCACCGCTCGCGAACCAGGCGCGAGAGGCCGGCGCCTTCTGCGCCGAGCACGACGCAGATCGGTTCGGTTGCGAGGGAACCGATCTCGTACAGCGAGCGGTCGGCACCGTCATCGAGGCCGACCACCCAGATACCCCGCTCCGAGAGCTGTCTGAGCGCCCCCGGCAGCCCTGGCACGAGCGCCATCGGGACGTATTCGACCGCGCCAGCCGACGCCTTTGCAACGGTCGGGGTGACGTGCACCGACCGATGGCGAGGCAGCAACACACCGCTCACACCCGCGCCGTCACAACTTCGGATGATCGCACCGAGGTTGCCCGGGTCGGTCACACC
>JBGTIA010000409.1:0-2328 GCA_041745835.1 Ilumatobacteraceae bacterium
CTCGAGCGCAGCGATTGCGTCCTCCATCACGCGGCGCACTCCCAGGTCGACGGGCGAGAACTCGTCGTCGATCCACGCCGCCACCCGGAAATCGCCGAGTTCACGACCGCGAGCGGGCGGGAGGTCGAGCTGCCACGCCACGGCGTCATCGGGGGTCGGGCCGGCCATGAGACCGAGGAGCAGTTCGAGATCGTCGACCGAACGGGCGATCGGGCCGAACACGTTGACGTCCGCCACGTTGCGGTGCGAGACCGTGTTGTCGAGATAGCCGAAGGTCGGGATGATTCCGAAGCTCGGCTTGTGGCCGTACACGCCGCAGAACGACGACGGCACGCGGATCGAGCCGCCGATGTCGGTCCCGATCTCGAACGCCGTGAATCCCATTGCGACCGCCGCTGCGGGCCCGCCCGAGGACCCACCGGGCGTGCGTGCGAGGTCCCACGGGTTGTTGGTCGTTCCGAACATCTCGTTGTACGTCTGGTAGTCACCCGACCAGCGCGGCACGTTCGTCTTCGCGAACACCACGGCGCCGGCGTTGCGAACGCCGGCGACGACCGTGGCATCCTCGACGGGCACGTGGTTCGCCATTTCGACGGCGCCGCCGGTCGATCGGATCTCCGCCGTGGCGATGGCGTCCTTGATCGTCACGGGCACTCCAGCGAGCGAGGGCACGGATCGATCGGCGGCACGCGCCTCGTCGATCGCCGTTGCCTCGGCGCGGGCTCGGTCGGGTTCGATCGTGATCACCGAGTTGATCGGACCATCCAACCGCTCGATGCGATCGAGGTGGAGCTCGAGCAGCTCGCGCGCCGAGACGTCACGGGCGTCCAGCGCCTCGACGAGAGCGATCAGTGGTGAGTTGGCATCGACCATCTCGCCATCAGACCACAGCGCAGTGACCGGCCGTGTACACGATGTGCCAGGCACATCGTGTACGTCGGCGTCTGTTCGGGGAACCTGTGGTGGCTAGGTTCTGTTCATGACTCGAACGGGAAGCTGCCTCTGCGGTCAGATCACCTACGAGCTCTCCGGCGACATGATCGCCACGGCGGTCTGCCACTGCGACCACTGTCAGCGCCAGAGCGGCGGTGCCTTCTCGTTGAACCTGATCGCACTCGAACCCCAGCTGAACGTGTCGGGGTCGCTCAGCACCTTCGAGGATCGCGGCGAGTACGGCGACGCCGTCTACGTGAACCGTCACTTCTGTGGCGACTGCGGTTCGCCCATCTACTCGGCGATGGTGGAACCAGCTGGTGTGATCGCCGTGAAGGCGGGCACGCTCGACGACCGGTCGGAGGTCGTGCCGACGGTGGAGGTCTGGTGCGAGCACAAGCAGCCCTGGGTCGACCTGCCGGGCATGGTCGCCTCGCTGGATCGGGAGTAGGCGGCTCGAAGCGCGGCACGCTGCTCGGTAGGCTCGGCGCCGAGATGGCTGCCACCACCGAACTCGACCGTGCGGTCATCGAACGCCTGGCCAACCACGACCTGCGCTACACCACCGGCCGGCGCCAGATCGTGTCGGGTCTACGACGCGCCGGTGGTCCGGTGACGCTGCCAGAGCTCCTTCGGATGCAGTCGGACCTCGCACAGAGCTCCGCCTATCGGAACTTGTCGCTGATGGAGGATGCGGGCGTGGTGAGACGGCTCGTCCATGGCGGTGACCACGCGCACTACGAGCTCGCCGAAGAGCTCACCGAACACCACCATCACCTGATCTGCGAGACGTGCGGGCTGGTGCTCGACGTCACGTTCTCCGCCGCCATCGAGCGCAACCTCGACAAGGCCTTTGAGAGCGTCGCCGACGCCCAGGGATTCGTTCCCCGCCATCACGTGATCGACGTCTACGGCCGCTGCGAGCGCTGCGCCGCCTGACGCCCCATTCGAGAGGTCGGCCCGACACTCAGGGGTGGTCGTGGTGGAGGTGCTCGTGGTCCTCGTGGTGGACGCCATCGTCGACCGCCACGGTGTGTCCGCCGAGGTCGAGTACGCGAGCGCCGTACGCTTCCCGGAGACACTCGGGACGCAGCGCTTCCGACGGTGGGCCCGCAGCGACGACACGCCCGTTGAGCAGGACCACGAAGTCGGCCCGTCGAGCATCGTCGAGCTCGTGCGTCGCGACGAGGACGAACCGCCCGGCGGCGCGCTCCTCCTCGATGACGGCCCGGATGCGTTGGGCCGACACCATGTCGAGCCCGGCCAGCGGTTCGTCGAGCAACAGCACGTCGGCGTCCTGGGCGAGTCCCTGCGCCACGAACACGCGCTGTCGTTGACCTCCGGACATCTCGGCCAGGTGGCGACGGCCGAGGTCGGTGACCTCGAGCCGATCGG
>JBGTIA010000410.1:0-4041 GCA_041745835.1 Ilumatobacteraceae bacterium
TCGGTGCCGTGCAGCGACGACAGCACGAAGTGGCCGGTGAGCGCCGACTGGATGGCGATGCGCGCCGTGTCGGCGTCGCGGATCTCGCCCACGAGGATGACGTCGGGGTCCTGCCTCAACAGGGCCTTGAGGCCGGTGGCGAATGTCAGGCCGGCCTTTGCGTTGGTCTGCACCTGGTTGATGCCCGGGAACACGTACTCGACCGGGTCCTCCACCGTGGTGACGTTCTTGCCGGTCGAGTTGATCTCGAGCAGCGTGGCGTACAGCGTGGTGGTCTTGCCGGCGCCGGTGGGGCCAGCGCAGATGACCATGCCGAATGGCGCGTGCACGAGCTTCGAATAGGTCTTGTAGGTCTCGGCCGGCATGCCGAGCTGGCCGAGGCTCACCATCGACTTCGACTTGTCGAGCAGACGCATGACGATCTTCTCGCCGAACACCGTGGCCACCGACGAGACGCGAACGTCGATCTGGCGACCGTCGACCTTCGTTGAGAACTGGCCGTCCTGCGGGGCTCGCTTCTCGACGATGTTCATCTCCGACATGATCTTCAGTCGACTGATCAGGGCGTTGTGGGCCGCCAGCGGCAGTGAGAACGCCTCGATGAGGTTGCCGTCGACACGGAACCGGATGCGGAGGCGGTCGTCGAGCGGCTCGATGTGGATGTCGGAGCTGCGGTCGCGAAGCGCCTGACCGACGATTTTGCCGACGAGCTGGACCACGGGCGCGCGGTCCTCGAGGCTGACCTCGGCGATCGTGTCTGCGGCCTGGCGTTGCTCGTCCTCGGTCGCGAAGGCGGCGACGATGTTGTCGACGTCGGCGGTCGAGCGGTACATCTGCTCGATGAACGACGTGACAGTCTTCTCGTCGGTGGCGTGCCAGACGTAGCGCTGCCCGGTGACCGACTCGACCTGCTGGCGGCGCCACGGCGACGGATCGGCGGCGTACAGCAGGACTGAGCCGTTCTCCTCGGCGATCGGAATCACCTTGTGGGTACGTGCGACCTGCTCGGGGAACCTGGCGGCGACCGCCTCGTCGAGCTGCACCATCGAGATGTCGGCGACCGGCACCTGACACACGGCAGCGACCGCAGCAGCGAGTTCGTTGCGGCCGACGCTGTGGTGGCTGAGCAGCAACGTCCCGAACTGCAACAGGTCGCCGTTGGTGGTCGCCAGCACCGTGTCGAGCGACGCCTGCGAGACATGTCCTCCGGCGATCAGCGCCTGGCCGACCGCGTTGCACTCGTCGATCGATGCGCCCTGTGCGGGCGGCTCGGCGAGCGCGGTCGCGCTCCCGCCACCGTTCGGAACGAGGTCGTCGGGTCGGGGTTTACGGAGTGCCATGTCGGTGCTCTCGATCTCAGAACTGGGCGGTGGCTTGGGGCTCGAAGGAAGGCGGTGTCAGCGGGTCGTGTGCGCTGGAGGCGGCCGACGACGCGTACGCCTTGGCCTCCTCGCGGCGAACGAACTGGCCGGGGTCGAGGGCGAGCAGTGCTCGCTCCACCTCTTCGAGGCGTTCGAGCTGGACGGCGGTCTCGACGTCCATGTGCTGTTCCTGCAGCTGGGTCTCGAGGTCCACGATGCGGCCGAGGGTCTTGTCCATCGAGTCGCCCATCGTCTTCTGGAACCGCTCGACTTCGATGCGCACGAGTTCGACCTCGCCGGCTGCGCTGGCCACCCGGTCCTTCATCTCGTCGATCGCGTCGATGTCGACATCGTCGAGTCTCGCTCCCATGGCGTCGATCGAACGGTTGACCTCGTCGACGCGGGCCTCGGTACCGGCGATGCGATCGCTGATCGTGGCAACGGCCTCGTCGAGGCCGGCGCTCACTCGACCGACGTAGGCGTCGATGTCGGCGATGCGCTGACCCAACGTCTCGTTGATGCGACCTTCAGCGGTCACGATTCGGTCGTTGATGCGGTCCTCGGCCTGATCGACGCGGGCTCCGACCGAGTTCGACACCTCGGCCTGCTGGCGGGCAGCCTGGGCCGACACCTCGTCGAGACGAATCGACATCGCGGTGAGACGGCCGTCGAGCTGCTCGGCAACCTGATCGGAGACCTCGTCGAGGCGGGCCTCGGTCGCTTCGGCGATCGCATTGAGGTGACGCACCAGGGCGGCGGCCTGTCCGTCGAACTTGCGGACGCTGCGGTCGAGCGACGAGACGTCCTGTTCGAGCTGGCTCTGACGGTGTTCGAGTTGCTTGACGACCGGACGGGCAGCGGATTCGACGGCAGCGGCAAGGCCGACGCTGGTCTCGTCGGCCACCCGATCGATGCGGACGTCCGTCTCGTCGTGGCGGCGCTTGGTCTGCGCCGAGAACTCGGCGAGGCGATGCTCGATCGCCGGCAACAGCGTTCGGACGATCTCCTCGCTCTGGGCCCGGGCGGCGCGTTCGGTGGCGAGTTCGTCGCGGAGACGCTGCACCTCGGAGGAGACCTGCTTACTGAACCGGTTCAACTCCTGCTGCACGGCGGTCACGATCGCGGAGCGTGTGGTGTCGGCGTGATCGGTCATCACACATCCTTTCGTGGGCGCGGGCCGAAGCGACCTCGCAGCGGGTGCCGCGAGGTAGTTCTGGCACAGGGGGGAGTCGTATCGTGCTTCACAGTGAGGTCATGTCGTCGTTGGAGTGTCTTGCAAGACCTATATCGACCGTTCGCCGCCAATTCTTGAGGCTTCGCTGAGACGGAATTGACGAAGTTTGTGCACGGCGGCAGCCTCGGCGCGATCTAACGTTCGCCGCATGCGTGTCCATCTCGTCGACGGCACCTATGAGTTGTTCCGGCAACACTTCGGCACGGCCTCGCGCCACAGCAGTCGCGGTCCGTTCGACGCTGCCGCGGGGGTGATCGCGTCGACACTCGCCCTCGTCGAAGACGGCGCGACGCACATCGGGGTGGCCTCGGATCACACCATCGAAAGCTTCCGCAACGAGATGTGGCCCGGCTACAAGACCTCAGAGGGGATGGATCCCGAGATCCTCGAGCAGATCCCGGTGATGGAGCGGGCGCTCGCCGCCGCCGGATTCACCGTGTGGCCGATGATCGACCACGAGGCCGACGACGCCCTCGCAGCTGCAGCGCTGGTCGCCGAACGTGACGAGCGCGTCGAGCAGGTACTGATCGTCACGGCGGACAAGGACCTCGGCCAGTGCGTGCGGGGCGAGCGGGTGGTGCAGTTCGATCGCCGCAACCGCGCGATCGTCGACGCCGACGGGGTACGGGACAAGTTCGGCGTGGGACCGGAGTCGATTCCCGACTATCTCGGCCTGGTCGGCGACACCGCCGACGGCTTCCCCGGGCTCCCGGGTTGGGGCGCCAAGAGCGCTGCGCTCGTGCTGGCGCGCTACGTCCACATCGAGGACATCCCGCCCGCCGCCGGGCAGTGGGATGTTCCGGGACTGCGAGGTGCCGCCAAGCTGTCTGCGACGCTGCAAGCACAACTCGCCGACGCGCTGCTGTTCCGGCAGATCGCCACGGTCGACACTGACGTCGAGGTCGGCGCCGTCGACGACTGGCAGTGGGGCGGCCCCACAGAAGCATTCGCCGCGGTCGCCGACGAACTCGGCGCCCCCGACCTCCTCACCTACGCCACCCGCCTCGCCCCCCACTGAATGTCACACCGTGCCGGGGCAAAAGTGTCACTCGGGGGACACCACCGGCGCAGGCCCGAACTGTCACGTTTGACCCGGCACGGTGTGACAGTTGGCGCCGACTGAGGTGACGACCAGGCGATCTGCGGCACACAGACGATGCCGATGAAGGCTGCTCCCTTCCGGGCCTGACCTGATTCACGGGCGCCCATTGCACAGGACCCGGTCGCCACCTCACTCGGCGGCAAGCCGCCTCGAGGAACGTCACACTATCTGGCCCACGACGGATTGGCAGACGGCCGGGCTATCCTCCGTCTCCCCATGTTCCGGCAGCGCCGGATCATCGAGGAGGGATGCGAGAGCGGCCGAATCGGCACGCTTGGAAAGCGTGTGAAGGGCAACCTTCCGTGGGTTCGAATCCCACTCCCTCCGCCATGTCGGTGGACGCT
>JBGTIA010000411.1:0-1746 GCA_041745835.1 Ilumatobacteraceae bacterium
CCACCAACCAGCCGCCACCGACGTGCAGGGCTGCCTCGACCCGAGAGAGCAGGGCCATCCCCTCGGCCCTCAAGGCCGCCACGCGGTCGAGGTCGGTGCCGGTCTCGGGCGGCTCGATCAGCTGCCAGTACAAGTGGTGGCTCACGTCGCGCATCGCGGTGCTCGATAGCTCGATCCAGTCGAGCACGGCTTCGAGGGCGCCACCCTCCGCCGGGAAGAGCGACGGTTCCGGATGACGGCGGTCGAGGTGGCGCATGATCACGAGCGAATCGACGTGGACGCCGGCCTCGTCCTCGTACACCGGCACCTGGCCGAGCGGATTGAGCGCCAGGAAGTCTGGCGTCTTCTGTTCTCGGGTGGGCAGGTCGATCTCGACGCGGTCGAATCCGACGCCCTTCTCGTGCAACACGAGCGAGACCTTGAAACAGTGCGGCGATCGGGCAGAGCTGAACAGCACGGGACGCGGCGCGGTCATGGATGCCTCACGAACGAGCGGCGCCCCTGGGTGGGACGCCGCTCCAGGTTACAGGACGGGCTCGGTCAGTTGCGACGGATCGTGAAGACCTCGATCTTCTGATCCGGACGCGGCTGCCATTCGAGGTCGGATCGCACCCCGTAGATGTCGACCTGCTGGAACAGCGTCACCCACGGAACCTCTTCGTAGACGATGCGCTGCGCCTGGGCGTAGAGCGCTTCGCGCTCGACGGGATCGAGCGAAGTACGGGCGCGCAACACAAGGTCGCTTAGCTCTTCGTTCTCGTAGTTGTTCTTCGTCGGCTGATTGACGAAGCCGCCGAAGAAGACGTCGTCGGCGTCGAACGTACTGGTTCCCCAGCCCATGAAGTGCGCGTCGGTGAGCTCCGTGCCGGCGCGGTACTTGGTCAGCTGAACGCTCCACTCGTTGATGTTCAGGTCGACGGTGATGCCGGCCTGGGCCCACTGGCCCACGAGGGCCTCTGCGGTCTCCTGGTCCTGGGCGTAGCGACCGGTGGGGGCGTCGAGCTCGAAGCGGATGCCATCGGGGTACCCAGCTTCGGTCAGCAGCTGCCGCGCACGCTCCGGATCGAAGGGGTAGGGCTCGATCGACTCGTCGAGCCCGAAGGTACCGAAGGCAAGCGGGACGGCGATCTGCTCGGCCGCGCCCTCGAACAGGAACTCGACCAGCTCGGGGACGTTCGTGGCGTACTGGATGGCTTGGCGCACGCGCACGTCGGCCAGGACCGGGTTCTTGGTGCCGTCGAGGGCGACGTACTGGAAGAACGTGCTCGGGACGGTCCGGACGTCGAGGTTCGCGCTCGCGTCGACTTCGCTCTGCCGGAACGCCGGCACGTTGGTGATCAGGTCGACGTCGCCTGACTGCAGCGCAGCGACGCGCGTCGAGAGCTCCGGAATCGGACGGAAGGTGACGTCGCGAATGGCGGGCGTGCCTCGCCAATAGTTTTCGTTGGCCGTGAGGTCGAGGTGGTCGTCCTTCACCCACTCGACGAACGTGTACGCGCCCGTGCCCATCGGCGTGTTCGAGAGGGTCGCTTGATCGTTGGCCTCGACGTACGCCTTCGAGAGCACGAACCACTCGCTCAGGCGCGCCGGCAGCAGCGGGTAGGGCTCGCGGGTGCGCACGTCGACGGTCATGGGATCGACGACATCGACGCCCGCGAGCACCGCGAAGCGACCCGCCAGAGGCGAGCCGAGGTCGGCGTCGAGGGGGCGTTCGAGGGTGAACTTCACGTCCTCGGCCGTGAGCGG